>CAJWSS010000048.1:0-9875 GCA_913045915.1 uncultured Alphaproteobacteria bacterium
GCCGGCGCGCCGCCCATGCGAGACAAATTTGTTCCGGGTGCAGGAAAATTTTAAATCAAAAACTGCCGCCAACATCCGGTGTGCGCACCCGCACTTTGTCCAGCGGCATCGACAAGGCCGTGGCAATTTGCTCGGCGATGCCAACCGGCCCTTGTGTGCCGCACCAAATGTCCAGACTATCAGGCGTATCACCGGGGCCAGCCAGCATAGGCCGGGTCTCAAGCGCATTGATCACCACACGGCTATTCACCACGTCAATATCAACGCGTTGCCAGCCATTTTGTGCGGCCGCGGCAAATGCCGCGTCGGCGGCCGGATGATTACCAGCATGCCAGTCAAAAACAATATTATTCTTGTAACAATCATAGAGTTGCGGCGCATCATCTGCCATTGCCGCATAGATATCGGTCACCGCAGGCATTGGGTCAAAAGATGCCTCAATCAATTCAACGGCATCATCGGCCTGGGTTTGCGTATCGGCAACAACCATAGCCACAATATCGCCAGCGTTGCGATTGATATCGCGCACCATCGCCGGCTTTGTTGTCATTGGCATTTTGCTGCCATCAAAATTTTCAATTTGAAGCTGGCAATGAATGTCGCCAACTTGATCCGCATCAAGATCAGCCTGACTTGCCACCAGCCTGACCCCGGGGGCAGATACAGCCGCGCTATAATCAAGATTTTGCAATCGGGCATGGGCATAAGGCGCCCGCAAAAAAGCCACCCGCAACCCAGCACCGGGGGTCACATCATCAGTGTAACAACCGGTACCGGTGACAAAGCGTTTATCCTCTACCCGCGCGACTGACTGACCAACACCAAATTTCATCCAACAACCCCTAAACAGGCAAAAGCAATTTACGACCTAGCGTGCGGCAAACATGCTGTGCGCCAGATAAATACGCGTGCCGGTCGTCACCCAGCAAAGCAAGCCAAACCCCCATGCCATATAGATAAAATAGTCCGGCCATAGAGCCATAGCACAAAGAAGCAAAATCGTTTCTGACCCCTCGGTCAATCCGCCAAGGTAATAAAATGCCTTTTTCCCACGTCTATCAGTCTCGATATTGTGTTTTGCCGCCAAAATTGCAACGCCTAAAAAACTGCTGGCGGTTCCCATAAAGCTGACACATAGAAAACAGGCCGCAATCGCATTGTCTGGGTTGGCAATGGCAAAGGCCAGCGGAATCGCACTGTAAAATATAAAATCAACAACCAGATCAAGATAACCGCCAAAATCAGTCTGGCCCGCGGCCCGCGCCACAGCACCATCAAGCCCGTCAGCCAAGCGATTCAAGATGATCAGCCACAGGCCAATAAACGCCAGATCGGCCGCAATAAAGATAAAAGCCAGCAGGCCAAAGAAGGCACCAGCCACAGTGACGTGATTGGCACCCACACCAAAGCCAGCAAGCCAGCGCCCAACAGGATCCAAAGTGCGATCAATCAGGGGACGAAGTTTGGCGTCAAACACGGCTATGTTCCGACAGGCGTATGCGTGGGCGTGGATGATGGCAACCGCGCCAAAACCGTTTCGCCAGCAACAACATGCTGACCCACGGCGATATCGCTGACGCTGGTCGCCGGGACATAAATATCAGTGACACCAGCAAGGCGCGCCATGCCGATAGGGTCAGCCGCCGCAAGATGCTTGCCCTCTGACAAGCGGCAGACGAGCTGGCGCGCTGTTTTGGTGGCAAGCTGTACCATAACCACCTCATGCCCATTTGCATGGCGGAATGTGATTTCACGCCGCTCATTCAGGCGCCGTATATCCTCCCAACTATCATGGTTGGCAGGACCATTGACATGATCATTATCAGCCCATGGCGCAAACAGTCCGGGAAATAAGCAATTATCAACAAGATGGCCGGTTATCGGGCTGGTCTGCATCTGTGCATCAGACAGTTTGGTGCGGATGGTGATACGTAAACTGTCATAGGACAGGGTCATAATGCCAGTCTGTGCCGGACACTGTGTGATCTCGACAACCCGGCCATCAGCCGGGGCAATAATCAAATTTTCACCCGATGGTGGCAGGCGGTGCGGCACCCGCAATATGTGCGCCAGCCACATCATAAGGCCTAGAAGAAAACAGCCGACCGGCAGAGCCAGAAAGCTGACAAGGATCGTCACGGCACCAGCCACCGCTAGTACCGGCCACCCATCTTCAGCAATATCAATATTAGTCAAACGGTTCATTGTTCACATTTTGCAAGACAGACGATGAACATCAGACAGCACGGTCCCAAATGGGTACAGCGCCTCACTTAGTTTGTGGCACCTGGTTTTGGTAGCGCAAAAATCTGGTTCGGATAAATCAGGTCTGGATTATCAATATCACCAGTGTTTTTGCGAACGATATCAATATAGCGCACACCCTTGCCAAAGCTACGATAAGCAATCCGCCACAACGCGTCTCCCTTATTCACAATCACAAGCTGGGATCCATCTAGTCCTTTTTGTAAATCGCGCGTGCGCACTGGCAACATATACTGGGCAACCGCCTGCCCGGCATTATCTACCAAGACAAATTCCAGGCGGTGCGTGTTCCGGTTTTTATCGACCTGCCCGGTCACCTGCCAGCTACCATCTGCCAAAACCAGTGCGTCGCCGAAAAATGTACCATTGGCACTGACCGTGACGCGCACCCCGCCACGTGACTGCCCGCCAATTGACAATTTGGTTTCATCTTGCCAGACCAAACTGCGCGGCCCGATGTGCGCCACTGTACTTGTCGACGCGGCTTCGGCGGTTTTTTCCGCTGGATCATCATCAGGAGATTGCAGCAGAACGGGCATGTCAGTCTGGCTTTCAGGCAATAATGCAACCAATGGTTTAGTAGATTGGTCCGCATATATCTCGATCGCTATACTGGTTTCACCCATGATTGAACTACCATCTTCCAATTCCGCCGCCACCGAAATCAGATGCTGTCCGGGGCCTAAACGCTTTTCCAAAACAACAACCCATTCCCCGTTTGAGTCGGCGGTGGTTTTGCCAAGCAATAGTTTATCCTCAAACACACTGATCACCGCCCCTGGTGGTGCACTGCCGGCCACCACCGCCGCCCCATCAGGTTTCACTCGTGCGATCTCTATGTTCAACGTGGGCGGCGCAATATTTTTCATGTCAACAGACGGTGTTTCAGATGTGACCACGTCTAGTTGCGGTGCTGGGGTATCATCGACCGCCGCGCTCTTCGGCGCATCAACAGGTTTGGCCGGCACATCAATTGACTGGGTTTGCGGTGCCACTTCGGCTGTTTCATCATCGCTGAAAAAAACCATGCCAAGTGCGAGTGCGACAAGCACACCGCCAACACCAAAGAGCATGTAGAGAATAAAGCGCACCGTCTAGCTTCCAATTTTGCTGGCTTTTGATAGCTACAAACGTAATGGTAAAATAGTCACGGTTCAATGACACAAGGCCATATTTTAGAGCTATCTGTTAACAATAAAGCATTTTAAGGAAAAATGATGAAAAAATTATGTGTTTTTACCGGCGCCGCCACAGGCAGCGATCCACGATTTGCTGACGCCGCGCATCAACTTGGCCAGATATTGGCGTCGCGCAATCTGGGATTGGTATATGGCGGCGGCAAAAGCGGCCTGATGGGCAAAATTGCCGATGCAGTCATTGCCGCAGACGGGCATGCAACCGGGATCATCCCTAAATTCCTTGATAATGTAGAAATTGCGCATCGCGGCCTGAACGATCTGCATGTCATTGATACAATGCATGAACGCAAAAATATGATGTACGAAATCGCTGATGGATTCATCATCATGCCGGGCGGGCTTGGCACGCTTGATGAAACCATGGAAATTATCACCTGGCGGCAACTTGGCCTGCACCGCAAACCGATTATCATCGCCAATTTACATGGCTATTGGGATCATATGCTTTTGCTGTTTCAAAACATCATTGATGAGGGCTTTATGCATCATGGCCATACTGGCCATTTTGAACATGTTGATGATATGGACGCACTTGCCGATAAACTGGATGCGTATTTTCCAGCCAGCCACGCCGCCGCCAGCCAGATCTAGCCATCCATTCCAGATCTGGGCATGTAAAAATATACCATATGAAAATCGTGTATAGCCGCTGTCAGCGTTAGCCAATTATCCGGTTAAATGTCGCGCTTGGCCGCATAATTTTTGCCACCAGATCCGCATTTGGCCGGTAATAGCCACCTAAGTCACATGGCTGGCCTTGAGTTGACGCAAGTTCATCAACAATCTGGCTTTCATGCGATTCTATCTCGGCCGCCATAGCGGCAAATGTGGCCGCCATTTCAGCATCATCGGTTTGTGCCGCAACCGCTTGCGCCCAATAGAACGCAAAATAAAAATGGCTGTCGCGGGTGTCTGTTTCACCAACGCCGCGCCGTGGGGATTTGTCGTGCGTTAAAATATTTTGCGTGGCCGCATCAACTGCCCGGCCTAGAATCGCCGCTTTGTCATTTTGCAATAATTCAGACGCAAACATCAAAGACTCACCAAGGGCGCAAAATTCACCAAGCGAGTCCCAGCGTAAATGCCCTTTTTCCACCAACTGCTGAACATGTTTTGGAGCCGAACCGCCAGCACCCGTCTCAAACAGCCCGCCGCCATTCATCAATTTAACAATCGACAGCATTTTGGCGGACGTACCAAGCTCCAGAATAGGGAATAAATCGGTTAAATAGTCGCGCAACACATTACCTGTGATCGAAATACAGTCTTTGCCAGCGGTAATGGTTTTAAGGGTAAAATTTGTTGCCTGACGCGGTGCCAAAATATGAATGGCGCTACGATCCACATTATCCTCAGCCAAAATCTTTTCAACATAGGTGATCAATTGTGCATCATGTGCACGCTCGGCATTTAACCAAAATACAGCGTCCGCACCGGTGGCTTTTTGCCGGGCCACGCCAAGCCTGACCCAATCGGCAATGGGGGCCGGCTTGGTTGTTGCCATACGCCAGACATCGCCAGCCCCGACATGATGCTCATGCACCACATCTCCATTCGCCGCCATGACCCGCATAATACCGGCTTCAGCCATTTCAAAAGTGGTCGGATGCGAGCCATATTCTTCGGCTTTTTGTGCCATCAACCCGACATTGGAAACGGTGCCGCAACTTGTTGGATCAAGCGCACCATTTGCTTTGAAAAAATCGATAGATTCGTCATAAATCGGCGCATAGGAATTATCTGGGATAACGCATTTACAATCAGCTTCCTGACCATCTGGTCCCCAAGCCCGGCCACCAGCGCGGATTAATGCCGGCATGGATGCATCGATAATCACATCAGATGAGACGTGCAAATTGCTGATCCCACGGTCTGAATCAACCATATAGAGACGCGGTTGATCAGCCAGCGTTGCCGCAAGATCACGCTCAAGCTGTGATCTTTGTTCTGCCGGCAGGCCAGCAAGGCGCTGTTCAAGGTCACTCAGCCCTAAATTAGGATTAAATCCGATACTGTCTAAAACACTTGCATGGTTTGTAATGAAATCTTGCAACAGCACCGACACCACATGACCAAAAATAATTGGGTCGGCCACTTTCATCATGGTGGCTTTTAAATGCACTGAAAACAGAATGTTTTTTGCCTTGGCATCCGCCAACTGTTCGGCAATAAAGCGGCGCAGGGCCACAACATTCATAAAGGCCGCATCAACAACCGTACCAGCCGTAATATCCAAACCATCTTTTAAGACGGTTTGCTGGCCGGCCTGGTTTTCAAAAACAATTTTAAACGATCCGGCCTGATCGTCTGACACGGTGGCAGACAACTCATTTGACACAAAATCATCTGTCGGCATTGAAACAACATGTGTTGCCGACTCTTTCTGCCAAACCCCCATCTTATGTGGATTTTGCATCGCATAATTTTTTACTGCACGGGCCGCACGGCGATCAGAATTGCCTTCGCGCAAGACCGGATTAACGGCACTGCCCTTTACCGCGTCATAGCGGTCACGCGCCGACTGTTCTGTGTCATTTTGTGGGGTATCGGGATAATCAGGTAGGGCATAGCCCTGTGCTTGCAATTCACTGATCGCGGCCTTTAATTGCGGTACTGACGCCGATATATTCGGCAGTTTAATGACATTGGCCTGCGGTGTTTTTACCAAATCGCCCAAAGCGGCCAAATCATCACCATGTCGTTGCGCATCTGTCAAAATTTCCGGAAACATGGCGATGATCCGGCCAGCCAATGAAATATCGCGTTTTTCAATTTGCAGGCCTGCTGCTGACGCAAATTTTCTGATAATCGGCAAAAGCGACGCGCTCGCCAGCTCGGGTGCCTCATCAACAGTCGTGTAAATAATATCAGCCATGTTCCCCATCCATTCTCATTTATCTTGCCTAAGTTAAATAAGCCACGTTACATCAATCATGTTACAACGCCGCGGCCACGGCATCGATAGCCGCTTGCGCATCATCTGCATTTGGACCACCAGCCTGTGCCATATCAGGCCGGCCGCCACCGCCGCTACCACCAAGCGCCGCCGAACCAAGCCGGACCAAATCAACTGCGCTTTTCGCGTCTGTCAAATCATCCGTTACAGCCACCACAACAGACGCCTTGCCAGCCTCAGTCGCTACCAAACAAATCACCGCATTCTGCATTGATGATTTAATATCATCGGCCATGGATTTGAGTTCACGTGCCGGGGTGTCTTCCAGCAAACGCCCAACGAAATTCACGCCATTAATCACATCTCCAGCAGATGCCGCGCCTGTCCCAGCGGCCAATTTACGCCGCAATTGTGACAAGTCACGTTCGCTTTTTTTGCGTTCTTCCAATAATTGTGCCACGCGATCGGCAAGCTGGTCCGGGGTGATTTTTAACAGATCAGCGGCTTTGGATAAAATCTGGTCACGTGATTCAATCCATTCCAGCGCCCCAGATTGCGTAACGGCCTCAATCCGGCGCACACCCCCGGCAACAGCCGATTCAGACACGATTTTCAACAAGGCAATATCGCCAGTACGGGTGACATGCGTGCCACCACATAATTCAACCGACCAGGCTTTATCACTGCCGTTTTCAGCCGGCCCACCCATCTGCACGACCCGCACCTCTTCGCCATATTTTTCGCCAAACAGCGCCAGCGCGCCAAGCTTAATGGCCGCATCAGGGGTCATAATCCGGGTGGAAACATCGCTATTCATACGAATGCGTTCATTTACAATAGACTGCACCTGTGCCAGTTCAGCGGTGCTTACGGCTTTTGGATGCGAAAAATCAAACCGCAACCTGTCTGCCGAGACCATAGATCCTTTTTGTGCCACATGGTCGCCAAGAACATGGCGTAACGCCTCATGCAATAAATGTGTCGCCGAATGATTGGCGCGCAACCGCGACCGCCGCGTGGTGTCGATCGCCAGCCGCACCGCCAAATCGGTTGTCAAGCTACCCTGTTGAACCTCTACTTCATGCACAAATAAGCCAGATGGCGTTTTAACCGTATCCAGCACCCTTGCTTGCCCGTCATCCCATGACACCATGCCGGTATCACCAATCTGGCCACCTGACTCGGCATAAAACGGGGTTTGATTGACCAGCATGCGCGCGCGGTCACCGGCCTGAACCGTACTGGTCTCGCCAGTCTCGTCAACCAGTGCCAAAACAACAGCTTCGGCCGTATCTGCGGTATATCCCAAAAATTCAGTCGGTTCGAGACGTTGCCCTAGATCAAGCCAGATGCTTTCCGTTGCCGCATCGCCAGACCCGCTCCAGGCCCGGCGGGCGGCGGCCTTTTGTGCTTGCATCGCCGCATCAAACCCGTCTAGATCCACCTGCCAGCCATACCCGCGCATGAAATCTTGCGTCAAATCAAGGGGAAAGCCATAGGTATCATAGAGCTTAAAGGCTGTTGCTCCATCCAAAGTGCCGGATGATGCTTTGCCTGACACCTCATCCTGCAAAATGCGCAAACCACGATCCAAGGTTTCTTTAAACCGGGTCTCTTCCAGTTTTAATGTTTCAGTGATCAGTGATTGGGCCCGCCCAAGTTCAGCATATTGCCCGCCCATTTCCGATACCAAGGCTGGCACCAGCTTGTACATGGTGGGGTCAACGCACCCCATCTGATGGATATGGCGCATGGCCCGCCGCATGATCCGCCGCAACACATAACCGCGCCCTTCATTTGACGGTAGCACACCATCAGCAATCAAAAAGGCTGACGCCCGCAGATGGTCAGCAACGACCCGGTGCGAGATGTTATGCGCGCCATCGGCATCTGTTGCGGATGCCTCTGCCGATGCCAGAATCAGATTGCGCATTAAATCGATATCGTAATTATCGTGCTTGCCCTGCAATACCGCGGCAATACGCTCAAGCCCCATGCCGGTGTCAATGGATGGCTTTGGTAGCGCCAGCCGTTCAGATGCGGTTTGTTCAAACTGCATGAACACCAGATTCCAAATTTCAATAAAACGATCCCCATCTTCGTCTGGCGAACCTGGTGGCCCGCCAGGAATATGGTCACCATGATCATAGAAAATTTCTGAACATGGGCCACAAGGGCCCGTATCGCCCATCGCCCAAAAATTATCTGATGTCGCGATACGGATAATCCGGTCATCACCAAGACCGGCTATTTTCCGCCATAAAGCCGCCGCATCATCATCTTCGTGATAGACGGTGACAAGCAGTTTTTTAGGGTCCAGACCAAATTCAGTGGTGATCAATCGCCATGCAAGCTCTATCGCATTTTCTTTGAAATAGTCACCAAAAGAAAAATTGCCCAGCATTTCAAAAAACGTATGGTGGCGCGCCGTATAGCCAACATTTTCAAGATCATTATGCTTACCGCCAGCGCGCACACATTTTTGCGATGTTGTGGCCCGTTGATAGGCGCGCGTTTCTACGCCGGTAAACAGGTTTTTAAACTGCACCATGCCAGAGTTAGCAAACATCAGCGTTGGATCATTTTGCGGTACCAACGGACTTGACTCGACAATTTCATGGCCGTTCGTGGCAAAATAGCTCAAGAAACCAGAGCGGATATCATTAACGCTAGACATATCAATCATCCCAATTTTCTGCGGAGCCGGGCAACCATGGCCGGCTCTTGACGCTAGCTACAGCTGTTAGACGCATAGCAAGCCGGACAGCGGCTCTTATGTAGCCGTGCAGACCCTGTTATGTCCAGTTGAAGTTACAATAAAGCCGGGGAAAAATTCAGCAAAAAACCCCGCCCAAATTTGACATCGGGCGGGGCCGCAGATAAATACGTAAACGCAGTCGATCTAGCTGACGTCACTTTCTGGCAGGTCTGGCGAGTCCGGCACCACAGCTTCGGCACTCTCAGCAATTGAATTATCCAGCATCTGGTCACCAACAAGGCCAGCATTCTGCCGAATAGCGGCTTCAATTTCATCGGCAATTTCTGGGTTTTCCCGCAAAAATGTTTTCGCATTTTCACGTCCCTGCCCGATACGCTGGCCGTTATAGGATATCCACGCCCCCGATTTATCGACAATACCAGCGGCCACCCCAAGATCGAGCAATTCACCCATCTTTGAAATGCCCTCGCCATACATAATATCAAATTCAATGGTACGGAATGGTGCCGCAACCTTGTTTTTGACAACTTTCACACGGGTTTGGTTGCCAACAACCTCATCGCGGTCCTTGATCGCCCCAATCCGGCGAATATCAAGCCGTACAGAGGCATAAAATTTCAGCGCGTTGCCACCTGTTGTGGTTTCCGGATTGCCAAACATAACGCCAATTTTCAGACGAATCTGATTGATGAAAATCACCAAACAATTTGACCGGGCGATTGATGATGTCAGCTTGCGCAATGCCTGACTCATCAGCCTTGCATGCAGACCCACATGGTGATCGCCCATTTCCCCT
>CAJWSS010000049.1:0-9796 GCA_913045915.1 uncultured Alphaproteobacteria bacterium
TTTTACACATACTTTCCAGCCTCGCAAATAAACAAACATGAAAATCTGCCGTTACCAGCAGATGCAAGCGCGCATGTTTGGCTGTGTCATGCATTCCTGCAGGGCAGCGCTTTTGACGCGGCGTAGCGTTGCGATGATTACTTTGATAGGATTTTTTTATGGTTTGTTCTAAAGCACGGCCAATATTCTGGATGCGCGGTCTGATACTGGCAGTGGCCGGATTCGGCGGTGTGGTGATTTGGCCATCACTATCGTCGGCGCAATATCCGGGCAGTGCCGGCGACCTCAACGTGGGTACTTTTAGCGGGTCGTCTTCGGCCAGCAGTGGATCGAGCAGTGGGTCCGCCACTAGCTCTGCCAGCGGGTCTGCCAGTAGTTCTGCGAGCGCGACTGATGCTGGTTCTAGCTCGGGTTTTGCCAGCGACACTGGCCTTGGGTCAGGGCCTTCTGCCGGCGGGGAGTCTTCAGATGGCCGGGATCGTCATGCGGCACCTGCAGCCACCCGGTTGCAGGGCCAAGACGCCACGCGAAAACGCGCGTTAATCCGGCAGTTCCGGCTTGAATTTGCCAAAACACTGACCATCGAGACAGCGTATCAACGTCCTTTAAAAGCCTTGTCTGCAGATCGCTACCTTGATCAATTTTCACAAGAGCTGGATGCGGGTCTGGACCGGCAAGCCGATTTAAAAAGCCTTGGCCGCGATCTTGCCCTGGTGCGTGATGCCATTGATGACCGACTTGACGTTGTCATTGCCAGCTATAATGGTGGCAGCATAAAACGGCGCGGGCTGTTTGCCACATCAGCGCCGGTAGATCGTTCGGTGCCCGCATTACGGGCCGAAATCGGACGACTTGCTCTCAAGCATGAATTGCTGGCGTTTGGTGAATATAGCCTGCAAGCCATGGGGTATTATGCCAAGTGATGCGCCCTGCTAGTTGTCAGAACCGTTAGCAAGTAAAAACATCCAACTGCCAAAAACATCTAGCCGCCAAATAGATGCGTTTATCTGTCAGTCTTTTGATATGGGGTTTACCATTTCATAGAGCCCGGTATGGTCGGCGTCATGGCCAAGCGTGGCCAACGCCTCGGCAAGATAACTGTTAAGCGCCGGGGTGATTGGGGCATCAAATCCGGCATTTGTCATCAGCTCGCTGGCAATGGTGACATCTTTTGCCATCAGCCGCAAAAAGAACCCAGAATCATAACGGCGCGAGGCGATAAATGGCATCATTTTGACCTCGGTGGTGTTGTTTCGGCCGGTGGACCCGTTAATCACCGAGGTAAATTTGTCGGCGGTGATGCCAAAAGACTCGGCCGTGGCAAGTGCCTGCATACTGGCCAAAAGCCCAGCGGCAGAGACGTAATTATTTAACGCCTTCATCGCATGACCAGCACCAAGCGGGCCAACATGTTGCATGGTGCCAAAGCAATCAATCAGCGCATGTGCCGCGGCAATATCATCTGCGCCACCGCCTGCCATGACCATCAGCGTGCCGGCGGCGGCTTTTTTGACGCCGCCTGATACCGGGGCATCAATCAGGCTAATGCCATGTGCCGTTAGTGTTTTTCCCAGCTTTATGGTGTCATCAGGGTGGCTTGATGACATATCAATCAGCAGGCCACGAAAGCCAGCCTCGGCCAATGCGGTGGCGACGGCTGTTACCACGGCCCCATCTGGTAGCATCGTAATGATCGCGTCGCAGGCCACCATATCCGATAAAGAGGTCGCCGCCGCGACATCTGGCACATCTGGCCGTTGTGCGGCTGTGTCAAACCCAAGCACGGTAAATCCTGCACGGGCTGGAAGCGGCGCCATGACCGATCCCATTGCGCCTAAACCCACAAAACCAATTTGTTGCATAACTGTCGCCTCACTCACTAGCTAATAGGCCCGCAATCTAGCTTATTTTCTGTCGGGCAGGAAAGTCTGATTTGCCGTTTTTCATGATGCAAGAGCTAGACCCCAGTGAAGCGGTGATGATATCGCCGTTGCCGGTGGCCTTAGCTGGTGGTGTGCTGGTTTTTACCTATTGTCAGCCTTGCTGGTGTCGTTCACCTTAATGGGGGAGGCGGTTGATGCCAAATTGGCATCGTGCAGGGGCGATAAAGACCGCAAGTCGAGGAGATAAGTCGGTGAGCAAAATTACCATTTGGGGCCGCAAATCATCGGTGAATGTGCAATCTGTTTTATGGTGCCTTGATGAACTTGATCTTGCCTATCACCGGATTGATGCCGGATTTACCTATGGCGTGGTCACCACAGCCGATTTTTTGGCAATGAACCCGAATGGCAAAGTGCCAGTTTTGGTTGATGCAGATGGGCCGGCGATATTTGAAGCAGGGGCCATTTTACGGTATCTGGCAACGCAATATGCGGCGGCGCCATTCTGGCCGGAAACCCCTGCGGCGCGTGCGGTTGTGGATAAATGGGCTGAATGGGCAAAGCTCAATTTTGCTAGTCAATTTATTTCAGCGGTTTTCTGGCCTTTGGTGCGGATCCCGCCATCGCAACGTGATTACCCGGCGATTACTGCGGCGCTCGGGCTGGTTGAAAAAGAGTTGGCGATTGCCGACAAGGTTTTGGCAAACAATGCCTATCTGGCGGGGGATGACTTCAGCCTTGCTGATATTCAGTTGGGGCATTGCTTGTATCGTTATTATGACATTGATGTGAGACGCGCCGATTTGCCGTATTTAAGAGCTTATTACGATAGGTTGCAGGCCCGGCCAGCCTTCGCGCGTCATGTGATGGTATCGTATGACGAGTTACGGGTGACAACGGGCTGACGCTTGTGCCGGGATGATCAGGTGATTTTATTGCCTGAACAGCGCGATAAGTAGTTGCCATGGCGCACCGGGTTTGCTAGAAGCCGACAACCATAGCAGCGCGCACCGCCTCTGCAGGGCTGGGCGCGACCTTGTTTTGGGACAAGCACAAGCAGTTAAATTAAACTTGAATTGGCAGCTATCAATGGCTAAAGTGTCGCCCGCACAATTTGTTAGGCAGGTCCGTCAAGAGGTGTCTCGTATCTCTTGGGCGTCGCGTCGTGAGACCGGCACTGCTACGCTGACTGTGTTTGTAATGGTCGCCATCGCCGCAGTGTTTTTCCTGCTTGTTGATATGGTGCTGTCGAATGTTGTCCAGTTCGTTCTTGGCCTTGGTGGCTAGGAACGCACAGGACGTTTTGCGTTTCGGAATACCGGAACCGGTTGGGAAAGAGTGGTAATGGCCAAGCGCTGGTATGTTCTGCACGTCTTCTCAGGATCTGAGAAAAAAGTGGCGCAGTCGATTCGCGAGCAGGCTGCGGCGAATGGTCTTGAAGACCAGATCGAAGACGTCATGGTGCCGACCGAAAATGTTGTCGAGGTCAAGCGTGGTGTGCGGGTCGAAGGCGAACGCAAATTTTTCCCCGGCTATATCCTTGTCAAGCTAGAGCTGAGCGATGAAGCTTGGCAATTGGTGACAAGCCAGCCCCGTGTTACCGGATTCTTGGGTGGCAAGGGCAAGCCTGTGCCCATCACCAATAATGAGGCCGAGCGGTTGATCCGTCAGGTGAGCGAAGGTGTTGAACGCCCGCGCACAACAGTCAGCTTTGATATCGGCGAACAGGTGCGTGTGTCAGATGGCCCATTTGCGTCCTTTAATGGATTTGTTGAAGAGGCCGACGATGATAAGGCGCGGCTGAAAGTAACAGTGTCGATTTTTGGGCGCTCAACACCGGTTGAGTTGGAATATAGTCAGGTCGAAAAAATTTAGGCGAAAGCCGGGTAGAATAAGTGGCGCCGCGTATGCGGTTGCTAAGCGGATCGCGCGCTGGACATAAACGGCGCGGTTATACTTTAAGGAAGAACGAAGATGGCAAAGAAGATTGAAGGCTACATCAAACTGAATATCCCGGCAGGAGGCGCTAATCCATCTCCGCCTGTGGGTCCAGCACTTGGTCAGCGCGGTGTGAATATTATGGAATTCTGCAAGGCGTTTAATGCGGCGACAGATTCGCTCGAAAAGAACATGCCGGTGCCAGTTGTGATCACGGTGTTTCAGGATAAATCATTCTCTTTTGTGACCAAGACAGCGCCGGTTAGCTACTTCTTGAAAAAAGCGGCTGGTCTCTCAAGTGCGTCGAAAGAGCCGGGCCGGTCTGTTGCTGGCAAGGTGACAATGGCGCAGGTACGCGAAATCGCCGATGCCAAAATGGGTGATATGAACGCCGTCGATGTTGAAGGTGCAATGCAAATGGTAATGGGGTCAGCCCGTTCCATGGGCCTTGAAGTTGTGGAGGGCTAATTTAATGGCGAAGACAAGTAAAAAACTCAAAGCCGCTTATGAAGCTGTTGATCGTAACAAAGCCTATCCACTGGCCGAAGCTGTCGCGCTGGTAAAAGGCAATGCCTCATCTAAATTTGATGAAACAATTGAAATTGCGATGAATTTGGGTGTTGACCCGCGCCATGCCGATCAAATGGTGCGCGGTGTTGTTGCCATGCCAAACGGCACCGGCAAGACCATGCGTGTGGCTGTATTTGCAAAAGATGCCAAGGCGGATGAAGCCAAAGCCGCCGGTGCTGATCTGGTTGGTGCTGACGATCTTGCCGAAGCCATCCAAAATGGTGAATCGGCATTTGACCGGGTGATCGCAACGCCAGACATGATGGGTGTTGTCGGCCGGCTTGGTAAGGTGCTGGGGCCACGCGGCCTGATGCCAAATCCTAAATTGGGTACTGTGACGGCTGATGTGGCGGCGGCTGTAGCGGCGGCCAAGGCTGGTGAAGTACAGTATCGTGCAGAAAAAGCCGGTGTGGTGCATGCGGGCATTGGTAAGGCCAGTTTTGACGAAGGCAAGATTGCTGAAAATGCAGCGGCTTTCATTGAAGCGGTGCGCAAGGCACGCCCATCTGGTGCCAAGGGTCAATATATCAAAAAAATTACCCTAAGCTCTACCATGGGCGCCGGGGTGTTTGTTGAAGACGTCGCTTAAAGGACGGTTTCACAAGACGAGAATTTTTCATCCCTAAATGGATGGAAAACAGGGGTGGTTGTTATATGACAGCAACCCCGCACCTGTCCAAGACTACGGGTGGTCAGATGCATATCTGGCGTAATATCCCGTAATAGACGGGGAGCACAAGCAGATTTCTGCTTGAACTTCTTATGGGCAGGCCAGCGGACTAACAGTGTATTTGTTGGTCTATTTTGCAACTGGGATCAGGCTGGCAGATGCCAGACCAACCCTAATCAGAGCGGAGACGATCGGTGAACAGAACAGAAAAAGCCGAACTGATCGAAACGCTGCAATCAACCTTCAATGCGTCAACGACTGTTGTCGTCGCGCATCAGGTTGGTATGACCGTTGCGGAAAGCGGTGACCTGCGTCAAAAGATGCGGGAGGCCGGTGCTGGCTTTAAGGTAACCAAAAACAGGATTGCCAAGCTAGCGCTTAAAGGCACGCGTTACGAAGACCTTGACAGTATCTTTACCGGGCCAACTGTTGTTGGCACGTCGGAAGACCCGGTTGCGGCTGCCAAGATCCTTGTAGATTACGCCAAGGGAAATCCAAAAATCACCATCATCGGTGGCAGCATGGACGGGAAAACTCTCGACAAAGCTGGCATCGAAGCATTGGCGAAAATGCCTTCTCTTGACGAATTGCGTGGCAAACTTGTCGGGCTTGTACAAGCACCGGCAGCCAAAATTGCACGGGTTGTGCAGGCTCCGGCCGGCAAAATGGCTCGTGTTATCAAGGCACGCGAAGATCAATTGCAGCAGGGGTCATAACGCCCCGATCAGAAGTTCAAGCCTTTTTAATGGAGACTAAATAATGGCTGATATCGAAAAAATCGCAGAAGACCTATCTAACCTGACTGTTCTTGAAGCAGCAGAACTGGCGACATTGTTGGAAGAAAAGTGGGGCGTTTCTGCCGCTGCTGCTCCAATGGCAATGGCGATGCCTGCTGGTGGCGGTGACGCCGGCGGTGCAGCTGAAGAAAAGAGTGAATTTGACGTTGTGTTGGCATCTGCTGGCGCGTCAAAAATCAACGTTATTAAAGAAGTTCGCACCATCACTGGTCTTGGCCTCAAAGAAGCCAAAGATCTTGTTGAAGGCGCACCAAAGCCAGTCAAAGAAGGTGTGTCAAAGGACGAAGCTGAACAGATCAAAGCAAAGCTGGAAGAAGCTGGCGCAACTGTTGAAGTCAAGTAATTTGGCGATAAAGCTTGGTTTGCAAGCGATCTAAATAATGTAGCACCGGGCGGTTTTTGGCTGTCCGGTGCGTAGTCGTTTAATTGTCAGCGATTTAGTCGCTGGGGCAGATAATGTGTCGCCATCAGCATTCAAAGATGGCCAACACTGGATTTGATGAGGAAGTTTTAATGGCATCGCATGTAAGCACTCTGGATAGTCGCAAACGGGTTCGTCGCACATTTGGTCAGCTTGAAGAAGTGACCAATATGCCAAATCTTATCGATGTTCAGCGGTCCAGTTATGACACGTTTTTGCAAATGGGTGTCGCGCCACATGAGCGTACCGACCATGGTTTGCAGGAAACTTTCAAATCGGTGTTTCCGATTGGCGATTTTGCTGGTCGGTCGGTTCTCGAATTTGTGTCCTATGAACTGGAAATGCCAAAATATGACGTTGAGGAGTGTCAACAACGTGGCCTGACCTATGCGTCGCCGTTGCGGGTGACCCTGCGGCTTGTTGTCTGGGAAGAGAATGAAGATACCGGATCGCGGTCGATACGCGATATCAAAGAACAAGACGTCTATATGGGTGACATGCCCCTGATGACATCAAACGGCACATTCATCGTGAATGGCACCGAGCGTGTTATCGTGTCACAGATGCATCGTTCGCCGGGCGTATTTTTTGATCATGATCGCGGCAAGACACATGCATCTGGAAAATTCTTGTTTGCGTCACGTGTCATTCCGTACCGTGGGTCTTGGCTTGATTTTGAATTTGATGCCAAAGATATTTTGAATGTGCGGATTGACCGCAAGCGCAAATTGCCGGCCACCACATTTATGATGGCACTGCCGGATGTCGAGTCTGAAGCCTACATGGATGCCTGTGCAGAAAAATCTGAAGAGGTTGATCCCGCGCGCGTCAACGGTATGAGCCGCGAAGAAATTTTGGGGCATTTTTACCAAACGGTTACCTACAGCCGCAAGGGTGATGGTTGGCAGCATGATTTTGATGTCGAGTCGCTGAAAGGCAGTAAGCTGGTGCGTGATTTGGTTGATGCAAAAACCAAAAAAGTGATCGCCACGGCCGGGACAAAAATGACCCCGCGTTCGCTGAAAAAGCTGGCCGAGTCTGGGGTAAAATCAATTTTTGTGACAGATAATGACTTGCTTGGACGCTTTGTTGCCGAGGATGTTGTGAATATGTCGACTGGCGAGGTTTATGCCGAAGCTGGGGATGAGCTGACTGAAGACATGCTGGCCAAGCTGGCCGAAGCTGGCATCAAAGAGCTCGGCATTCTGTTTATTGATAATGTCAATTATGGGCCGCATCTGCGCAACACGCTGGCGGCTGACCGCAACACCTGCCGTGAAGATGCGCTGGTTGATATTTACCGGGTGATGCGTCCGGGTGAGCCGCCAACATTGGAAAGCGCGCATGCCCTGTTCCAGAGCCTGTTCTTTAACAGCGACCGTTATGATCTGTCATCAGTTGGCCGGGTGAAAATGAATTCACGGCTTGATCTTGAAACTGATGACAATCTGCGGATTTTGCGCAAAGCCGATATTATGGCCGTTCTCAAAGTATTGGTCGGGCTGAAAGATGGGCATGGCGATATTGATGATATTGACCATCTTGGCAACCGCCGTGTGCGGTCGGTTGGCGAATTGATGGAAAATCAATACCGCATTGGCCTGTTGCGGATGGAACGCGCCATTCGTGAGCGTATGGGATCAGTCGAAATTGATACGGTGATGCCAGCTGATCTGATCAACGCAAAGCCTGCCGCGGCGGCCGTGCGTGAATTTTTCGGGTCATCGCAATTATCGCAATTTATGGACCAAACCAATCCGCTGTCAGAAATCACCCATAAGCGCCGCGTGTCGGCACTTGGGCCGGGAGGGTTGACGCGTGAGCGGGCTGGGTTTGAGGTGCGCGACGTGCACCCGACGCATTATGGCCGGATTTGTCCGATTGAGACACCTGAAGGTCCAAATATTGGTCTGATCAACTCGCTGGCAACACATGCAAAAATCAACCGTTACGGCTTTATCGAAACACCGTACCGCAAAGTTGTCGATGGCAAGGTCACAAACGAAGTGCGGTATATTTCAGCGATGGAAGAAGGCCGTTACACGATTGCACAGGCCAATGCCGAGCTGGATAAAAACAACAAATTTGTTGGTGAATTGATTCCGGTGCGCCGGGCTGGTGATATCGGTCTGGCCCGTCCGACTGACATTGAGTTGATGGATGTGTCACCAAAACAATTGGTGTCCGTTGCGGCCGCGCTAATTCCATTTTTGGAAAATGATGATGCCAACCGCGCATTGATGGGATCCAACATGCAGCGTCAAGCGGTGCCATTGTTGCGTGCTGAAGCCCC
Organism: uncultured Alphaproteobacteria bacterium; assembly: GCA_913045915.1. Lineage (GTDB taxonomy): Bacteria > Pseudomonadota > Alphaproteobacteria > Puniceispirillales > Puniceispirillaceae > UBA3439. Next base: position 8,573 of record CAJWSS010000049.1, read on the forward strand.
GATTGTTGGTACCGGCATGGAAGCACGTGTTGCACGCGATTCAGGCGTTACCATTGTTGCGCGCCGGGCTGGTGTGATCGACCAGGTTGATGCCACCCGTATTGTGGTGCGGGCAAGCGAAGAAACAGATGAAAATGTGTCACCTGTTGATATTTACAGCCTGCTTAAATTCCAGCGGTCAAACCAGAATACCACCGTCAACCAGCGTCCATTGGTGAAAGTTGGGGACACGGTGCGCCGCGGCGACATTATCGCCGATGGTCCGTCGACTGAAGATGGTGAATTGGCTCTTGGTCGGAATGTGCTGGTCGCGTTCATGCCATGGAACGGCTATAATTTCGAGGATTCCATCCTGATTTCTGAGCGTATTGTGCGTGATGACGTCTTTACCTCTATTCATATCGAGGAATATGAAATTATGGCCCGCGATACCAAGTTGGGTCAGGAAGAAATCACCCGCGACATTCCGAATGTTGGTGAAGAAGCGCTGAAAAACCTCGATGAAGCTGGCATCGTATATGTTGGTGCCGAGGTTGGTCCTGGCGATATTCTGGTTGGCAAGGTGACACCAAAAGGTGAATCGCCGATGACACCAGAAGAAAAATTGCTGCGGGCTATTTTTGGTGAAAAGGCTTCAGACGTTCGCGATACATCTTTGAAGTTGCCACCGGGGGGGTCAGGCACAATCGTTGAAGTTCGGGTATTTTCACGCCGCGGTGTGGAAAAAGATGAACGAGCGCTGGCGATTGACCGGGCTGAAATCGACCGTCTTGGCAAAGACCGTGATGATGAACGGGCCATTTTGGAACGTGGTTTCTACGGTCGTATGGCCGAATTGTTTGACGGTCAGACAGTGGCAACCGGGCCAAAGGGTATTAAAGCTGGTAGCAAAATTGACGCCGCCATGCTGGATGAATTGCCAAAATCACAATGGCAGCAACTCGCGGTCAAGGCCGATGATGTACAAAAGCTGATCGAGGCCCAAGTTGCCGATTTTGAAAGTGCTGTTGCCGCGTTGCAGGCACGCTTTAAGGACAAAGTCGACAAATTGCAGGGCGGTGATGAATTACTGCCGGGCGTGATGAAGATGGTAAAAGTCTTTGTTGCGGTAAAGCGTAAGCTGCAGCCTGGCGATAAAATGGCCGGTCGCCATGGTAACAAAGGGGTGATTTCGCGCATTGTACCAATGGAAGATATGCCATATCTAGAAGATGGGACCCCAGT
>CAJWSS010000050.1:0-9699 GCA_913045915.1 uncultured Alphaproteobacteria bacterium
GTCACCGCGCCGGTATTGCTGACGGTCTATATCACCTGGGCGGCTATTAAACTGATTGACTCGCAGGTCAGCAAGCTTTTGCCGGGCTTCGAAACATCCATTTTGGGCAATGTGCCGGGTATTGGGCTGGTCATTGGTGCGGTTCTGATCACCTTGATTGGTGCCATCGCGGCGGGGTTTCTGGGGCGCTATATCATCCGGCTTGGTGAAGCGATACTGAACAGAATGCCAGTGGTTCGGTCAATTTACGGTGCGACCAAACAAATTTTGGAAACGGTAATTTCGACCCAATCCGATGCGTTTCGTGAAGTTGTTTTGGTCGAATATCCACGCAAAAAATTGTGGGTGATCGGCTTTGTGACCGGCAATACAAAAGGCGAAGTTGCCGGCCGTATTCCATCATCAATGGTCAATGTGTTTGTGCCAACAACGCCAAACCCAACCTCTGGTTTTTTATTATTCTGCCCACGTGAAGACGTTATTTTTCTTAAAATGACAGTTGAAGAGGCGGTCAAGCTGGTGGTGTCTGGCGGTATTGTGACCCCGCCTGATCGGAGCCAGTCTGTAACGTCGGCACCTCCCGTGGTGGCTAAAAATAATGTGGCTAAAAAGCCTGCTGTGAAAAAAATGGGCGCAAAAAAAGCGGCATCAAAAAAAATAGCAACGAAAAAGCCCGCCGCAAAAAAGACAGTCGCTAAAAAAACGGCTATAAAAACAAAACAGGCACGAAAAAAATCATAGCTCTTTTTTCGCCAATGGTCGGCCTAGCCGGCGGCCAGAAATTTTACCGCGCTGTCACGTTCAAATAGGCTAAGCAATAAATTGATGTGGTGCATGTCGTTGCCTGCCAACATTATTTGTGCCTGTTCACGTGCAATGGCCAGCAGATCACGGTGGGCGGCAAGATCAGCCAACACAAATTCGGGCACCCCAGATTGACGTTGACCTAAAAATTCGCCGGGGCCACGCAAATTCAGGTCTTCTTCAGCGATCACGAACCCATCATTTGTGTCACGCATCACCGACAGTCTTTTGTTGGCGGTCTCGCTTAATGGGGGTTGGTAGACAAGCAGGCAACTGCTTTGGGCTGTACTGCGGCCCACCCGGCCGCGAAGCTGGTGCAGTTGCGCCAGACCAAAACGTTCTGCATGTTCGATGACAATGATGCTGGCCTCTGGTACGTCGACCCCCACCTCGACCACGGTTGTTGCCACAAGAAGCTGGGCTTGTCCTGTTCTGAATGCCTGCATGGCGGCGTCACGTTCAGCGGCTTTCATCTTACCATGCGCCAACGCTACACCAATGCCGGCAAGCGCGTGGGTAAGCGCGGTGAAACGATCTTCGGCGGCGGCAATATCCAGCTTGTCTGATTCATCGACAAGGGGGCAGATCCAATAGGCGCGCTTGCCGTCATGTAGGGCCCGCCGCAAGCCATCAACAATCTCGTTCAGTCTGTCTTTGGCCATGGCCCGTGTGTCAATTGGCAAACGGCCAACAGGTTTTTCATCGAGCCGCGAATGATCAAGATCGCCATAAGCTGTCATGGCCAGACTGCGCGGGATAGGGGTGGCGGTCATCACCAACACATCTACATCACGCCCTTTTTCACCAAGTAAAATGCGCTGGCGGACGCCGAATCTGTGCTGTTCATCGATGACGGCTAGCCCTAAATCGTGAAAAATGGCTGTGTCAGATAACAAGGCATGCGTGCCAACAACCAGCGAAATTGTTCCATCTGCCATAGCGGCCAAGGTATCTTTGCGGGTGCGTGGGGCATGATTGACGCCGTTTGGCAACGCATCATCAGCGGCGGCATTGCTGGTGCGTCCCTGTCCTAAAAGCAGTCCGACCTCCATTTTTAATGGGCGAAGCAGGGCATTGAGGCTTGCGTGATGCTGGCGTGCCAGCACTTCGGTTGGCGCCAGAAGTGCCGCTTGCGCACCAGTTTCAGCAACAGTGAGCATAGCCGCAAGTGCCACTAGCGTTTTGCCAGACCCGACATCGCCCTGTAGCATTCGAAGCATGCGCTTTGGGGCGGCTTGATCAGCCGTAATTTCGCCAATCGCAGCGTGTTGCGCGGCCGTCATTTCAAAGGGTAGGTCAGCTGTTAACGCCGTAAGAAGCTGGCCTTGCGGCGCAAAACAACGGCCGGGCGCGGTATCGCTCGCCTGTCGGCGCACCATAGATAATGCCAGTTGGTTGGCGAGCAATTCATCAAAGGCAAGGCGGGCACGGGCAGGGCTGGTTGGCAGAAGATCGGTTTCGGATTGTGGCGCATGAACAGCCCGCATGGCATCGGCAAAATTTGGCCAGTTGTGTTCGGCCATGATCGGAGCCGGTATCCATTCGGGCAGATCAGGGATACGCTTGAGTGCATCAGCAATTGTACGCCGCAATATTTTGGGAGTCAGTCCGGCTGTTAACGGATAGACAGGTTCCAACAGGGGCATGCTGGCGCTATGTTCCGGTACCACGATATGATCTGGGTGCGCCATCTGCACGCGCCCTTGAAATAATTCAACACGCCCGCTGACAATGCGGCGTTCGCCAATTGGCAATTGTTTGGCGATATAGTCGTTATGTGCATGAAAAAACACCAATTCCAGTTCGCCTGTATCATTCTGGCAAAAGACACGGTACGGGCGGCGCGTGCCGCGTGGCGGGCGGTCATGCTTAATGACCAGGATCTCAATGGTGGCCATACTGCCATCAACGACGGCGTCCAATGCCGGGCGTTGCCGCCTGTCAATGAGGCCGATTGGCAGATGCCGCAACACATCAATCACATAACTGCCAACCCGTTTTTCAAGAACGCTGGCAAGTTTTGCACCAACACCGGCCAGGCTTGTTGTAGCGGCAAATAGTTGAAAGATTTCAGGCGGTCTTTTTGGGTGCACTGGGTTGGCTTTCACATCGGCTCTGGGATCATATTGTTTGGGCCCCACTTGTTTTATAGCCTAGCAAATATTTGTTCCGATTGGCCAAAAAATCTAGCATTGGCTGACATGTGATCAAAATTGTTTTGTCGCCATATCGCTAGGCAGGCTGGTTGGTTTCTGCTATGTGATGCCTCTCATAAAGCCGCCTGTAATCACCACTGCCAAGGATTATTGTCATGTCGTCATCACTATCGGACACGCCGCCTGTATTGTCGGACCGGGTGCGGCGGCTGATTTATCAGGCAAGCTATACCGGCATGAAGGAAACGGATCTTTTGCTTGGGCATTTTGCCAAATCCTATTTGGCTGACTTGAGTGATGATGATTTGACTGATTTTGAAAATTTACTCGCCGCTGGTGACCATTGGATCTATGCGTGGGTGACTGGAAATGAGGCGGTGCCTGATGCTTATAATACACCTGTTTTTAAATTAATAAAAAACTTTAAAGACAGCAATTAACAAATGAAATTTATTAGTAATATTAAAAATTATGGGGATGTTTGGGGGGCGCCGGATGGGGCCCTTTCTTTGGTGCTTGCCGCGGCCGCCCAAACGCAAGCGCCGATCATTTTTGTGGCACGAGATGATGCCAGATTGGCGGCTGTAGAGGCCGGCTTGAGATGCATTGCTCCTCAGCTTGACCGATGGGTTTTGCCAGCGTGGGATTGTTTGCCTTATGACCGGTTGTCGCCGCAAGGAGGGTTGGTTGGGCGGCGCATTGAGACGCTCGCCCGCTTATGCGCTGGCGAGGTGCCGGCAATTTTGCTCACCACAATCAATGCAATTATGCAAAAACTGCCACCGGCTGATTATTTTACCGACAGTAGTCTGGTGATCACCCCAGCAGCTGCGCATAGCCCGGCCAGCCTTGCTGAATTTCTGTCTAATCACGCCTATTTGCGGACCGACACGGTACGTGAAACGGGTGAATTTGCCATTCGCGGTGGTATTTTAGACGTTTTCCCACCGGGCCAAAGTGATCCGGTCCGCTTGGATTTTTTTGGTGATGAAATAGAAACCATGCGGGTTTTTGATGCCGCCACCCAACGCAGTACTGGGCGGCTTGATCGGTTGATTTTACGGCCCGTTGCAGAATTTATGTTGACCGATACCAGTATCAGCCGTTTTCGAACGCGCTATCTACAGGCATTCGGCGCGAGTGCTAGCCGTGACGCGCTTTATGAGTCGGTGTCGGCTGGGCGCATGCATCCGGGCATTGAACATTGGTTGCCATTATTTCACGACCAGCTTGCAACCTTGGCCGATTATTGCCCGGGGTGGCCATTGTTTTTGGACCATGAGGGGGATGCGGCATCCGCCGCGCGGCAAGCCCAAATCCAAGATTTTTTCGACGCTCGCAACCAGCATGATCAAGATGATGCCGCGCCCTATCGGCCATTACCCCCCGATCAGCTTTATCTAAATGAACAACAAATTGAAACAGTGCTTACAGGGGCGTCGACACGGCGGCTTTTTGCGTTTGCTGCGCCCGAAACCGCCGCGCCAGAGGCGTCTGAACAGGGGCAGACTGATGCAGGCGGCCGCGCCGGTATCCGATTGGCGGCATCCGGTGCCACAAGTGCCGTTGCTGACTGCGTGGCGGCCATTACATCTGAACGACAAGGACAAAATCGGCCGGTAGTGTTGGCCTGTAGTTCAGCCGGGGCGGCCAGCCGCCTAACGGATTTGCTGGAACAACAGATGGGTGCTGGCATCGTGCAAGCCGTTTCATCCTTGTCCGAGGTCAAAAAAGCTGGCCTCTATATCACCCAATGGCCATTGGAAACCGGGTTTCAAACGGATCATCTACTGGTATTTGCCGAGCCGGATATTTTTGGCCAGCGGCTGTCGCGTCCGCAATCAAAACGTGGCCGTGGTGATGATTTCCTGCGTGAAGTCAGCGCGCTGGAAACGGGCGATTTGGTTGTGCATGCCGAACATGGGATCGGCCGCTATGAAGGGCTGGTCATCATTAATAGTGCGGGTGGCGATCATGATTGCTTGCATTTGGTCTATGCGGGTGGTGACAAGCTGTATCTGCCGGTTGAAAATATCGAATTGCTGAGCCGCTACGGCAGTGGCGATAGCGATGCACAGCTAGACCGGCTTGGCGGTGCGGCATGGCAGGCACGGGTTGCCCGTATCAAAGGGCGGGTCCGCATCATGGCCGAACAATTGATTAAGATCGCGGCATCGCGGCAACGCGCTAGAGCTGAACCTCTGATGGCTGAAGATGGTAGTTTTGCCGAATTTTGTGGTCGTTTTGCGTTCAATGAAACAGATGACCAATTACATGCCATCGCTGATGTCGTTGACGATCTTGCATCGGGCAAGGCGAGTGACAGGCTGATTTGTGGTGATGTGGGATTTGGCAAAACCGAAGTGGCATTGCGCGCCGCTTTTATTGCGGCAATGGCCGGCTATCAGGTCGCGGTGGTGGCACCAACAACATTATTGGCGCGCCAACATGGCAAGGTGTTTACCGAACGATTTAACGGGTTTCCGGTGAAAATAGGCGTGTTGTCGCGGATGACACCAACGCAAGAGGCAAGAGACATACGCGAAGGCATTGCGTCTGGGGATGTGCAGATTGCCATCGGTACCCATGCGCTGTTGGCCAAAACAATTACCTTTAACCATCTTGGTTTGCTGATCATTGATGAAGAACAGCATTTTGGCGTTGGGCAAAAGGAGCGTCTGAAAGAATTGCGCGGTGATATTCATGTGTTGACGTTATCGGCAACACCGATCCCACGTACCTTGCAAATGGCCTTGTCCGGCGTGCGCGACATGTCGCTGATCGCAACGCCGCCGGTTGACCGCTTGGCTGTACGCACGTTTGTCGGCCCATGGGACGGGGTGGTTTTACGTGAAGCCATTCAACGCGAGATGTTTCGTGGTGGCCAAGTTTTCGTTGTCTGTCCGCGCATTGATGACATGCAGCGTGTCTATGACCGGGTAACGGCGCTGGTGCCAGACGCGCGGATATTATCAGCACATGGGCGCATGGCGCCAAATGAGCTGGATACGGTGATGACACGTTTTGCTGATGGCGAGGCGGATATTCTGCTTTCAACCAATATTGTAGAGTCAGGCATTGATATCCCGTCAGCCAATACAATGATCATTCATCGCGCGGATATGTTTGGCCTGTCACAATTATATCAATTGCGCGGCCGGGTGGGACGGGGCCGGCAACGTGCCTATGCCTATTTGACCTCTGATCCAAAACGTCTGTTAAGCCCGCAAGCCCGCCGCCGTTTGGAAGTGATGCAAACGCTAGATACATTGGGCGCTGGGTTTACCTTGGCATCTTATGATATGGATATTCGCGGTGCTGGGAATTTGCTTGGTGATGAACAATCGGGCCATGTGCGCGAGGTCGGTGTTGAGCTGTATCAGGAAATGCTACGTCAGGCTGTCGAAGCGGCAAAAACCGGAAAAACTGACGATGATGAAGCATCTGCTGAAACTGTCTGGACACCGCAAATCAACCTTGGCATTGAAGTGCGCATTCCAGAAACTTATGTGCCTGATCTGAATGTGCGTTTGTCGATCTATCGCCGTATTGGTGATCTTGGCGATCCACAAGCGATTGATCAGATGATTGCTGAACTTGTTGACCGGTTTGGCCCATTGCCAGATTCTGTGCGTAACCTGTTTGCATTTATCGAGCTAAAACAGCTTTGCCGCAGTGCGAATGTTGAAAAAATTGATGCGGGTCCCAAAGGCATATCTCTATCATTCCGTGATGATCAATTTGCGCGGCCAGAACAGTTGATTGGCTGGATTGCCGGGCAGGGCGGGCGGGTGCAATTGCGCCCTGACCACCGGCTATTTGTCAAAGCCCCATTAGAAAAATCAGATATGCAAGTGCCGGCATGCCGCGAGGTGATACAGCAATTGATCAGCTTGCTGTAAGACCGCATATGACCTGTGTTACGATGTGGCCGCGTCAATCACAGGCAGAAAATGTTCAGATAAATGCGCCCCGGCGACAGCATATTGTTCGGCAAAAATAAAATAGGGAACGCCGTCAAGCTGAAGTTGCCGCGCCATAAACAAATCTTGTTCAAGCTGGCGCTGTGTTGCGGTGCTATGGACTGTGTCTAAGTCAATATCCACGCCAGCTTCATCAATGATAGCCGCTATGATATCAGGGTCGCCAATATCCCTGCCCTCAATGAAATAGGCCTGATAGAACGCCTCGCTTAAAATTTCGACATTATTTTGCGCAGATAACAGCACGTGATGTACGCCGCGGCTATCTGGTGTGCGAGTGATTTTGTCAAAATTAAAGGCAATGCCACTATCCAGTCCGGCGGCAGCGATACGTCCGTAAACAGCGGCGGCGGCACTGCCAAATTTATTATGCAGATAGGCTTGCCGGTCCATGCCCTCAGCCGGCATCCCGGGGTTCAGCAAAAATCCGCGCCAAATATAGCGGGGGGTCACATGGCGACGTGCCGCAAAGGCCGCATCAAGCCGCTTTTTACCAATGTAACACCAAGGGCAGATGATATCGGCGTAAATTTCTACATTGACGATTTTGTTGGTGGCTGACATCTGGGCTGTATTCGCGTTGTTAACATGCAATAGCGACAGGAATAGGGAAGCCTATTCATCTCTTTTTGACAAGGCGTGTTGGCAAAAAATCACCCGAATAGTTCACGTTTCCGATCAGATGATGTAAAACACGACAATTGTTTCGCGGGCGAGGGGCATAACAAGGTACGGCCAATGGATGCAATAACAGATTATGAGACTTCGTCTGGCATGTCCAAGGCCACTATTGTGGCGGCGCGTGATACGCTGTTGGCGCAAAAATCACTCACTATTGCGGTTTTTGATGATAGCGCTGTTCCTGATCTGGGCATATCTCCCTTTATCCGCCGACATGACGGTCTTTATATCTACACCAGTCACCTAGCTGGTCACGTGCAAGCGCTTTTAGCGCAAAACCGTGCCAGCTTCATCATCGCGCTTGATGAAGCCGCCACATCTAATATCTGGGCGCGGCACCGGCTGAAATTTGGGGGGGCTGTTGCAGAGGTGCCGCGAGACGATGCAGAATTTCCGGCTCTTTGTGATGATTTTGCCGCGGCGCATGGCAACACTATGCGTTTGATCAGGGATTTTACCGATTTCCATATGTTGCGTATCACGCCAGATAATGGGGTGTTGGTGTTGGGGTTTGCCAAAGCCTTTTGTGTAAAAGGGGCCAGCTTTGATATTGTCGCGCATCTCGCGCGCGGTTGACGGTATGCGGAACGTGCAACAACAGCCATATCCAGTGTTGTGGAGTTTCCGGCGTTGTCCCTATGCCATGCGCGCCCGTCTAGCGATTCATGCCAGCCAGCATCTTGTCTATTTGCGCGAAATTAAGCTACGCGATAAGCCAGCAGAATTTCTTGCCGCCTCGAAAAAGGCGACGGTGCCGGTCTTGGTGCTAACGAACGGTCAGGTTATTGATGAAAGCCGCGATATCATGTTGTGGGCATTGCAACAATCTGATCCGCACGGTTGGTTAAATCTGTGGCAGGCTGACCAGGCTTTTTGTCATGCGTTTTTTGACCGATTGGATGGGCCATTTAAACAACAGCTTGATCACTATAAATATGCCAGCCGGTTTGAAGCAGATGTTGGGCAACAAAACCGCGCTGATGCAGGTGTGTTTTTGACCGAGATTGACCAGCGGCTTGGGTCCGCTACCGGCTATCTTTCAGGGGCAAATTTTGGCGTTCTTGATGCCGCCGCTTTGCCTTTTGTGCGCCAGTTTCGCGGTGTTGACGAAATCTGGTTTGACGCGCAACCATGGCCGCATCTGCATCGCTGGCTAGGCGCGTTTTTAGCATCAGCAGAGTTTGCCGCGGTCATGCAGAAATATCCACCATGGCAACCAGCCGATAAAGCGATTTTATTTCCAGCATAAGCGGTGTGGGCGTCGGTGTTGCGTTATTCTAGGCCGGTAGGCGATGTCATAAATCCGTAACAAAATGGCGTTAGATATGCGGCATGGATGGACAAATAACAGGGATAAAAGCACTGCGGCAAAACAAGCCGATTGACACTGGTGCGGTGTTGCTGGCGCAGGTGCCGCGGCTTTCAGCCTATCCGGCACCGGTAAGGCAAGGCCTTGTATATGCGTTACAAAAACTTGTCTGTGAAGACCGTATAAATGAGTTTTTGATCGAAAACGCGACGGTGCAAGATTTCCAATTTATCGATCAGGTGTTCAGCCATCTTAAAATTGACTTTATCGCCGGCGATCAAGACATCGAACATATCCCGCCAAAGGGCCGGGTGATTATTGTGGCCAACCATCCGCTTGGGGGGTTGGATGGTTTGGCACTGCTTCGGCTGGTAGCATCTGTGCGCCGTGATGTGCGTATTGTTGTGAATGAATTATTGTTGCATATCAATCAATTAAACAATCTATTGTTTCCTGTTGATGTGATGGGCGGCGAAACAAAAAAGGCCGATATTTATCGGATCAAACAAGCGCTTTATAATGATGAAGCGGTGATTATTTTTCCGGCTGGTGAAGTGTCGCGGGCTGGGGCAAAAGGCATTCGCGACAGAAATTGGTTGCCTGGGTTTATCCAGCTTGCCAAATCCACCAGATCGCCAGTTTTGCCGGTCCATATCAAGGCCAGAAATTCTGCGTTATTTTATGCGGTTTCACGGCTCAGCCAGCCCCTGTCCATGTTGATGTTGCCGCGTGAAATGCTTGGCTTTAAGGGCAAGATTAAATTTAC
>CAJWSS010000051.1:0-9685 GCA_913045915.1 uncultured Alphaproteobacteria bacterium
TGATTGAGTCGAGGTGACCTTTCACACCAGCAAAAATCACTGCCACCTGTTCTTCAACGAGCATTGGACTATATTGTGGTTGCTTCAAAAGCTCGGTCAAACGCTCACCACGAGCGAGAAGCGCCTGTGTCGATGCATCCATATCTGATGCAAATTGCGCAAAGGCAGCCATTTCACGATATTGCGCAAGCTCCAATTTAATGGTACCAGCCACCTGTTTCATGGCCTTGATTTGTGCGGCTGAACCAACACGGCTCACAGACAGACCCACATTCACCGCTGGCCGGATGCCTTTGTAGAACAATTCTGTTTCAAGGAAGATTTGCCCGTCAGTGATCGAAATCACGTTTGTCGGGATGAAGGCCGATACGTCGCCACCTTGGGTTTCAATAATTGGCAGAGCAGTCAATGACCCTGAACCGTTGCTGTCATTCAGTTTCGCCGCACGTTCCAAAAGCCTTGAGTGCAAATAGAACACGTCACCTGGGTAGGCCTCACGTCCTGGTGGGCGGCGGAGTAACAAACTCATCTGGCGATAGGCAACAGCCTGTTTTGACAAATCGTCATAAACTACCAGCGCATGCATACCATTATCGCGAAAATACTCACCCATTGCGCAGGCTGTGTAGGGAGCCAAAAACTGCATAGGGGCGGGATCAGATGCGGTCGCCGCAACAACGATAGAATATTCCATCGCGCCTTGCTCTTCAAGCGAGCGCACGATTTGTGCCACTGTCGAACGCTTTTGGCCAACAGCCACATAAATACAAAACAGCTTTTTCGCGTCATCCTTGCCAGCCGCTTCATTGACTGACTTCTGATTGATAAAGGCGTCAATCGCAATGGCGGTCTTACCAGTCTGGCGGTCACCAATGATCAATTCGCGCTGACCGCGGCCAACTGGGATCAAACTGTCAATCGCCTTCAAGCCAGTTTGCATGGGCTCATGCACAGATTGGCGCGGCATGATGCCAGGGGCTTTGACCTCAACCCGGCTCCGCTTCACGTTTTTCAGCGGGCCTTTGCCATCGATTGGGTTACCAAGCGCGTCGACAACGCGGCCAAGCAGGCCTTTGCCGATTGGCGTATCCACAATAGAGGCTGTACGGCGAACCACATCACCTTCACGGATCGACCGGTCATCGCCGAAAATAACGATACCAACATTGTCAGCTTCAAGGTTTAGGGCCATGCCCTTCACGCCGCTTTCAAATTCGACCATTTCACCAGCTTGCACTTCGTCAAGCCCGTGGACGCGGGCAATACCATCACCTACTGACAGCACACGCCCCACTTCGGCGATTTCTGCTTCACTACCGAAATTGGCAATTTGTTCCTTGAGGATCGCTGAAATTTCAGCCGCACGAATATCCATCACGCAACACCCTTCATGGCCGTTTCCAGCCGGCTAAGTTTGGTTTTGATTGAAGTATCAATCATACGAGATCCGATACGCACCACAAGACCGCCAATCAAAGACGGGTCTACACGCATCGAAAGTGACAATTTGTCGCTACCGGCGAGCCGGGCGACTGTTTTTTCTACAGATGCCTTCCGGCTGTCATCAAGCGGCACCGCCGAGATAACTTCTGCAGAGATCTGACCGCGCCGCCGGGCATGCTCTTCTAAAAAGGCCCGGATAACACGAAGAAGCGCACTTAAACGGCCATTCGCCGCCAGCGTCCCGACAAATTTAACAGTCAGCGCATCAGCGCCGGCCTTTTCTAAAATTGCAGTGATCGCAGCTTGCTGCTCGTGGCGCGATAAAATTGGAGAGTCCACTAATTTTTTAAGATCCTGATGTTCGGCGACCAGTCCCGCCAATGCGGTCAAATCCGCATGGATAGCGTCGATTTTTTTGCTTTCAACAGCCAACGCATAAAGCGCGCCAGCATAACGTCCTGCAAGACCTGTAGCGCCTGAACTCACTGAACTAACCTCGTTCTGAAAAAACCATTTATGTGGCCGCACGGCCCGGCCCGGCGTCAATCGCGCCATTCCTTGCTGTGACGTGAAGGGTGCTATCATAGCCATGGCCGAAAGGCAAGCAGTGAGACACCGAAAATTTGACGTTTTCGTGATGATTCCAGCGCGAAAGGGCACCTGCCGGGCAAATCCACATCATCAGGCACTGTTAGAGAAAACTATATGGGTCGATATCAATATGTAGCCGCACCTGAGCCGGCAATTTCACATTGGCCAGCCAGCCGCGCAAAATATGTTGTAAATCAATGGTTTTTTCCGCGCGTAACAAAAACCGGGCACGATGCCGCCCCTTGAGATAGGCCAAGGGCGCCATGGCCGGGCCAAAACAATCAACATTGTCAAATACCGGTCGGTTGGCCGCCAGCAACCGCATGGCCTCGTGTAATTTGGTGTCTTCGGGCGCGGATAATATGACCGCAGCCAGCTGGGCAAAAGGCGGCATGCCGGCATGCGCTCGTGCCGCCGCTTCGGTCGCCAGAAATTGGTCCCGGTCGCCGCTTAGCAAGCTGGTTAGAACCGGGTTTTCCGGATCTAGCGTTTGCAATAACGCCTCGCCTGCAAGCGATTCGCGGCCAGCCCGGCCAGCCACCTGCGACAGCATCTGAAACGTGCGTTCACCAGCGCGCAAATCACCGCCGGCAAGGCCCAGATCCGCATCAACCACACCAACAAGGGTCAAATTTGGAAAATGATGGCCTTTGGCGGCCATTTGTGTGCCAACAATGATATCCACATCGCCAGCTTGCACCGACTCAATAAAATTTTGTGCGGCTTTGGGCGTGCCAACCGTATCGCTCGACAGCACCGCAAAACGGGCCTCTGGAAACCGCCACAACACCTCTTCAGCCAGACGTTCGACGCCGGGGCCACAAGCCTGCATACTGTCGCTCTCGCCACATTGTCCGCAATTTCGCTGGGGGCGGGTTTCATGGCCGCAATGATGGCACCGCATGCGGCCTGCCAGACGGTGCGCCACCATCCATGAATCGCAATGTGGGCAGGTCACTTTTGCCCCACAGGCCCCGCATAAAGTGAGCGGGGCATAGCCGCGCCGGTTCAAAAACAACAGGCTTTGTTCACCATCTTGCAACCGTTTGGCCATTGCCTCAACCAGCGGCGGGGCGAGCCATCGGCCACGCTCAGGCGGCGTTTTGCGTAAATCAATGGCTTTGATTTGTGGCAGGCTGGCACCATGCACCCGGTCTGACAGCACCACGTGCCGGTAGCGGGCGGGGCCACCGGTGGCACCAGCATTCACCCAGCTTTCAAGTGACGGGGTGGCGCTGGCCAGAATGATTGGACAGGCTTCGATTCGGGCCCGCAACACAGCCATATCACGGGCCTGATAAATCACCTGTTCTTCTTGTTTGAACGCATGTTCATGTTCTTCATCAACAATGATCAGCCCTAGATTTTTAAAGGGTAAAAATAATGCTGACCGGGCGCCAACCACCACCGACAGCTTGCCGTCCAGCGCAAATCGCCACGCGCGGCGTTTTTGCGCGGCGGACACATCTGAATGCCACTCCACTGGCACCACCCCAAAACGTGCGGCAAACCGGTTGCGCCAGCCCGCCGATAAGGCAATTTCCGGCAAGAGAATTAAAATTTGCTGGCCAGCCTGTAGCGCCGCTTTCACCGCTTCAAAATAAACTTCCGTTTTGCCAGATCCGGTGACCCCATCAAGAAGCGTGGTAGAAAATCCCTGTCCGATCATCGCTGATAAATCACGTGCGGCAGTGGTCTGTGTCGCGGTAAGCATCAGGCCGGGCAGATCATGGCGGGGGGTCGGCGGCGGCTGGTCTGCCACCACATGTTCGACATCAAGAAGCCCCTGTGCCACCATGCCGGTGATCACCGCTTGGCTGACATTGGCTGCAGCAGAAATATCACCAGCACACCGGCGCACATGATCAGCCATCACTGCATACACACGTTGGCGCGCCGCTGTCAGGCGTTTTTCAGGCGGGGCAATTTGTGGCATGAAAAATTGCTTTTGCATGGCCGGCGGTGCCAATGCAGATGGCTGGCTAAGAATCATTTTGGCAACCGCCCCTAGCGGCGACACGGTCCAGTCAGCAAACCGCTTCATAAACAGCAGTAACGTGTCTGGCAAAGTGGCAACAGCCGCGACCTCTTCCAAATAGCGCAGTTTTTCCACCGCTACATCACCGGTGCCAGGCCCCAACACAATACCCGGTAAACGCCGATTGCCAAAAGGCGCAACCACAACACTGCCGATCACAACAGATAGATGCGGTGGCACCAAATAGTCAAAACACCCCGACACCGGCGTTGCCAGAACCACTAAGACACGATCATGCCGCGCCGCTTCTTTAGGCCATGATGATTCTGACGAGGGCAGGGACATGGATAATTATGCGCTTTCTTGCTTGCTTTGGTTGTCACGGCCCGGTGGCACAGCTAGGTTTTGTCATCAGACCAGCTCCACAGACTTGGTACCCAGACTTGTTAAAAGGCGCGCCATAAACTGGCTTGACCCATCAACGGGCATTAAGGTTATAGATTTGCATGAATGGTTACGATAAGCTGAACCGGTCATTCATACGACGCTTTATCAAAAAGCGCGCGTCGCCATCTGTCCATAGCAGGATTGTAAATAATGAAAATTTTTCTCGATAGCGCCGACATTGATGAAATCACCGCGCTCAGTGATACCGGCTTTGTTGATGGCGTCACGACAAACCCATCCCTTATTGCCAAATCAGGCCATAATATTCTCGACAGAATCGCTGAAATTTGTGCGATTGTCGACGGGCCGGTCAGTGCCGAAGTTACCGCCACCGACTATGACACAATGCTTGCCGAAGGCCGCAAATTAGCCGGTATTGCACCAAATGTTGCGGTGAAAGTGCCGCTGACAAAAGCTGGCTTGCAAACCTGCCGGACGCTGAGTGATGCGGGAACCAAAGTCAATGTGACCTTATGTTTCACCGCTGGTCAGGCGCTGTTAGCGGCCAAAGCCGGCGCCGCATTCATTTCACCTTTTGTTGGGCGGCTTGATGATATTGGCAAAGATGGCATGGGGCTGATTGAAGAAATTTGCACGCTTTATGCAAATTATGATTACCCGACCGAAGTTTTGGTCGCATCTGTGCGTAGCACGCAACATGTCGTTGATGCCGCGCTGATGGGGGCGGATGTTGTGACCCTGCCACCAAAAATTTTAACGGCCCTGTATCATCATCCGCTGACCGATAGCGGGCTTGATGCCTTTTTACAAGATTGGGCGAACACCGGGCAGTCAATTTTATAGCGTGAGGCGCGGCGGTTCAAATAGCGTCACGTAAAACCACCCACAGGTGGGAGCTGGACATGACCGAGGATAAATCAGCACTTTCAGCAGATGATGTTGTGGCGTATATCACCGCGCACCCAGACTGTTTGGCGCATCACCCTGACCTTCTTGCTCAATGTCTTGATGCGGCGAAATCGGTAACCGGTGATCAGGCGCCAGATCAGGCCAATATTGTTGATTTAAGCCCGGCATTAGCCGCGCGGGCGCGTGATGAGGCGAGGCGTGCTGGGCTGGCGCATAAATCTTTGTTGCATGTGGCGGCGGAAAATATGGTTAGTTGGCGGCGCCTGCATCATGCGACTTTGGGGCTTTTGGCAAGCACCGATCTGGCCGGATTATGCCATGTGATTTCAGCCGAATTTCCAATTATTTTTGATGTCAAAGCATCAGCTTTGATTATCGAATCAGAAACCAGCCTGTCTGGCATGGTTGCCGCCGGGCTTGACGTGCGGCCAGCCGCTCAAATCGCCGCCGCCCTTAAGGACTGCACCCTCTATTTAGGCACGCCGGGCGACGCAGGTACGGCGCTCATGGGACAGGCCGCCCCCAGCATGGCATTAATCAGATTGCCAGACCGTTTGCCAGCCCCAGTATCAAATTGCGTACTGCTTCTTGCCGGCAAACATACAACAAGTTTTCAGCCTGAATTGGGCAGTGATTTACTGGTATTGCTCGCAGAAATGGTCGGCGTGACATTGGCGGCGCGGCTCGAATCTCTGGCCGCACCAGCATGATTGACGCGGCGCATCGTTCGGCATGGCTGGCATGGCTGGCAACTGAAAAGCGTTATGGAGACAACACGCTTGATGCTTATGCCCGCGATTTGGATGATTTTTCGGCGTTTGTCGCCACCACAAAGGCCGTACCCGGTATGATTGACCGACAGATTTTTCGGGGCTGGCTGGGCAATATGGCGGCGCGGCAACTGGCCCGCACCACCATCGCAAGACGGGTATCGTCGCTTCGTAGCTTTTATCAATTTTGTGGCCGCCGCCAGCTTCTGGATGTGCCCGATCTAAGCTGGCTTCGGGCGCCAAAACCGGCAAGGCCCGTGCCAAAATCACTATCTGCAGATGACGCCAAAGCCCTGCTTGCGGCGATTTTCAACAGGCGCGGCGATGCATGGGTCAAACAACGTGATTTTGCCGTTTTGATTCTGCTGTACGGGGCCGGGCTTCGCATTTCCGAAGCACTTGGATTGCGCCGTGGTGATGCCCCCCTTGGCGACTGGCTGACAATTACCGGCAAGGGCAATAAAACCCGAGAGGTGCCGGTACTTGCCGCGGCGGCCGAAGCGGTCGATGATTATCTGGCGGCATGTCCGTTTGATGGCGGCCCGTCTGCGCCTTTGTTTGTCAGTAGCCGCGGCGGTGCCTTAGGCCCACGGGCGGTTCAACGATTGGTTGAAGATTTGCGGGCCAGCCTTGATCTGCCGCCGCATGTCACACCACACGCGCTCAGACATGCGTTTGCCACGCATCTTCTTGGAAATGGTGGTGATTTACGGGCGATTCAGGAATTGCTGGGTCATGCCAGCTTGTCGACAACCCAGCGTTATACACAGGTGGATGAAAGCCACCTGATCCAGTTACATCGTGACACCCACCCGCGGGCGCGGCGCTGACTACATATGGATAGCGCGCCCATCAACGGCTAATGCCGCCTCTTTAACCGCCTCATTCAATGTTGGGTGGCCGTGACAGGTGCGGGCAATATCTTCGGCCGAGGCCCCAAACGCCATGGCGGTGGCGCATTCATGAATCACTGTGCCAGCTTCATGCCCGATAATATGCACGCCAAGCACCTTATCGGTGCGGCTACAGGCGAGGATTTTCACAAATCCATCACTATGGCCTTGTGCACGGGCACGGCTGTTGGCTGAAAATGGAAACACACCTTTTTTATAATCGATATTCGCGACTTTCAGCGTCTCTTCACTTTGCCCCAGCGTGGCAATTTCCGGGGCGGTATAGACGATCCCCGGCACCAGACTATAATCGACATGGCCAGCCTTACCCGCCATCATTTCAACCGCGGCTACCGCATCTTCTTCGGCTTTATGGGCGAGCATCGGCCCCTCAATCACATCCCCTATGGCATAGACGTCATCGAGGCTGGTTTCAAATCGCGAGTCAACGGCAATGCGGCCGCGTTCGGTCAAAGCGATTCCCGTCGCGTCCAAACCAAGACCATCGGTTGCCGGGTGCCGCCCAACCGATACCAAGGCAATATCAGCCGTCACCGTTTCTGCTTTTCCGCCATCTGCAGGCTCCACCGTCAGGCTGACCCCCGTTTTTGATGATTTTGCCTGTTTGACCGCCGTGCTCAGACGGAAAGACAGCCCTTGCTTTTTGGCAATGGCCATGAATTTTTTGGCAATTTCATCATCCATGCCGGGCAGGATTCGGGGCAGAAATTCGATGACTTCAACAGTGGCGCCCAAGCGGGCCCATACAGTGCCGAGCTCCAGCCCGATATAGCCCGCTCCAATCACCACCAGTTTTTTCGGGCATTTATTCAGGCTTAACGCCCCGGTGGAACTGACGATACGTTTTTCATCAATGGTAATACCGGGCAAGCTAGACGGATGACTGCCGGTGGCAATCATGATTTTTTCGGCGCGGTAGCTGCCTTTGTCCTTGCCGTCAACAATTGTCACGGCGCCGCTACCATCAATCCGTGCAGTGCCTTCAAGCCGGGTGATTTTGTTTTTCTTAAACAGAAAATCAATGCCCGTCGTTAGCCCCGAGACAATATCGGATTTGGATTGCATCATTGCTGGCAAATCAAGTTTGACCGCACCAATGGCTACACCCATGCTGGCCAAATGCCCCGACGCTGCACTGGCATAATGTTCAGACGCATGAAGCAACGCCTTTGACGGAATACAGCCAACATTCAGGCAAGTGCCACCAAGACTGGCGCGTTTTTCAATACAGGCAACACTCATGCCCAATTGTGCCGCGCGAATCGCCCCCACATAGCCACCAGGGCCAGCGCCAATGACAATCAGGTCAAAATTTTCTGTGCTCATGCCTGCAGCCTATCATCTGTTTTTAGTTTACCTAAGCGCCGCTGACAGCCTGCCGGTTTATACGCCAAGCAATAAACGGCGCGGGTCTTCAACCACATCTTTGATACGTTTCAAGAACGATACCGCCTCGCGCCCATCAATAATGCGATGGTCATAAGATAACGCCAGATACATCATTGGCCTAATCACAATCTGATCATCAACCACAACCGGGCGCTTATCGATCTTATGCATGCCTAGAATAGCGCTTTGTGGAGGGTTCAGGATTGGCGTTGACATCAACGACCCATAGACCCCGCCATTTGATATGGTGAAGGTCCCACCAGCCATTTCATCAGGGGTGATTTTACCATCACGTGCGCGGGCGCCAAAATCAGCAATGGCCTGTTCGGTTGCCGCCAGAGTCATCATCCCAGCATCTTTGATTACCGGCACCACAAGACCCTGCGGCGTGCCAACGGCAACCCCAATATTATAATAATTTTTGTAAATGATATCATCGCCGTCTATTTCAGCATTAACGGCTGGAAATTCACGAAGCGCCTGAATCGCCGCCTGTACAAATACCCCCATGAATCCTAGTCGGATATCATGTGCCGTTTCGAATGCCTCTTTAAAATCGGCGCGCAATGTCATCAATGCCGACATGTCAACCTCATTAAATGTGGTCAGCATGGCCGCGGTGTTTTGTGCAGATTTCAGCCGGCTGGCAATGACTTTGCGTAACTTTGACATTGGCACACGCTCTTCACGCGCGGCATCGACATCACGTGATGGCGCCCGTTGCGGCACTGGCGCGGTGGCTGGGGCCGGCGCCGCTGACGGGGCTTTATTGACCGCGTTCAACACATCAGCCTTGGTCAAACGGCCACCAACACCGGTCCCGCTTATCCTTGCTGGGTCAAGATTATGTTCTGTCACAAGACGGCGCACAGCTGGCGACAAGTGATCGTGGCTCGCCGCGGCGGCTGGCGCTGGAACTGCCGGAGCATCTTGTACGGTAACAGGCCCCACAGATTTTTGAGCTGGTTTTTCCGCTGGCGTTTCAGCCACGTTTTTTGCTGGCTTCGCCGGCGCTCCACCGACGCCTTCTTCTAGCCGGGCGAGAATCGCGCCCACCTCAACAACGGAGCCCTCAGCCGCCACAATATCACCAATCTGGCCCGCCGCCGGAGCTGGCACTTCAAGCGTGACCTTGTCGGTTTCAAGTTCGACAACTGGTTCATCAGCCGCCACATTATCCCCCGTGGTTTTGATCCAGCGCGCCACCGTGGCATCACTAACCGACTCTCCCAAAGTTGGAACGATAATTTCAATGGCCATTTCCAGCGCCCTCCTTGCGGTGC
>CAJWSS010000052.1:0-9635 GCA_913045915.1 uncultured Alphaproteobacteria bacterium
GGACAGTCCACGGGAGCGCCTGGCCACGAAATTCCAAGCTCGCCGCTAGGATCAGCGGCGACGGGTTTCGCGGGTCGACCCTCGCAGCCGCCGTGCTTACGCATGGTAATTTTCACTGCTCGAACCTCGGACACGGCAAGCGTTGGTGCTCCAGCCAGGCCTTGGAGATCCTTGGTGGTGGTCGCGGGGGTTTCCTGCGCGGCCGCAACACTTGGGTGGTTTGCATTTCCCGTGATTCTCGCGTCGCTTGCGCTCAGACCGCCTTTGCCCATCTTCTTGGCAGCGCTCCCAGCATTCATGGGGTATGATTCCGGGGAATCGCCGAATCCTGTGAGGTCGCGCATGGCGTTTATAAAGCAACTGTTCGAGCAACCCCCGGTTCCATCCCCCGCCGCGCAAGTTGGCGCACAGGCGCCGAATTCTGCAACCATGGCATCGTAGCTACGCGTGAACTTCCCCGTGGAGTAGGTTTGCGCGAAGCTGATGATGATCTCCTTCTCACCGGTGGTCGAGGCGGTGTTGACGAAGCCACCGTCGAACGTCGTGTATCCCGTCTTGGCCAGCAACGAACCCAGCGCGATGCCGTCGGCCCCCTCGGAGGCCTTGACGATGTCGAGCTCGAGCTCGCCACCGGGGTAATTGAGGATGGCGTGCTGCTCGGCTTCGGCGTTATCGGCCA
Source organism: uncultured Alphaproteobacteria bacterium (assembly GCA_913045915.1). Lineage (GTDB taxonomy): Bacteria > Pseudomonadota > Alphaproteobacteria > Puniceispirillales > Puniceispirillaceae > UBA3439. The sequence continues at coordinate 680 of CAJWSS010000052.1, forward strand.
CTGGAATCCCTTCGCTGTCGATCAGGTCTATCCGGAGGTCACAAGTCTGTCTTCGCGAGGCAGTCTGCCCACCACGAAACAAGTCTGCCTACCAAAAGGTAGTCCCATTCCAGCAGTCACGCCCGCGGGGGGCACCGGCGGGGTCAGACGAGTTGCCGAAGCGGAGCGATCTGGCCGACGAAGTCGGTGTACGTCGCCTCGAAAGCGTCGATGAGGTCGTCGACGGTGATGCTGACGGCGTCGGTGAGGTCGCGCGTGGCGTCCTGCAGCGCGGTCATCAACATGCCGCCCCAGACCGCGGCGCCGCAAATGATGTTAAATCAAGATCCACGATTATGATGAATCCGGCCAATCAAATTGAGCAAAATTTGCGCGGCCAATGTCGTAGTGCTACCAGACAGATCATAGTCTGGTGCCACCTCGACCAAATCGACCCCGACAATATCGCCACGCTTACTCAGCCCATCGAGAAATTCCAAAATTTCATAATATAGAAAACCACCATGTGACGGCGTGCCCGTACCTGCCGCAATTGACGGGTCGAATCCATCAATATCAATCGTCAGATAATAGCGCGCTCCTTTTGGGATCCGGGCGAGCATGCCATCAACACCCAATTTGCGAAATTGGCGGACTGATTGAATATCAGATCCCATTTTGCGGGCATCTTCATACCCATCACGCGCCGTCGATGACACATTGCGGATACCAATTTGTGACAGTCCAGTGACATAGGGCTTTTCCGCCGCCCGCCGCATCGGATTGCCATGTCCGTATTTCACGCCATGGCGTTCATCGACAAAATCGAGATGCGCATCAATTTGCACAAGGTGAACAGGTGCCTGTTCAGAGAACGCGTTGATACAGGGAATATTTACCGAATGGTCACCGCCAAGCACAATCGGAACGGCACCTGCCGCAAGAATAGCGCGGACCCCAGCTTCGATGTTTGCGTGGCTTTGTATCGTGTCTGTATGCACAATATCAGCATCGCCAATATCAACGATGCGGATTTTATCGGCTTCTAGATAGGTTACATCATCTTCATGGTCATAAGCACCAGCATGGCCAAATGAAAACAGCGTCGAGGCCTCGCGAATGCCACGCGGGCCAAACCGCGCTCCGGCCCGAAACTGTGTACCAAAATCAAATGGCGCACCCAAAATGGCAAAATCGGCGTCAATTGAGTCCCAGTCTGGTTGATAGGGAAATTTACCAAAACTACACAAACCCACAAAAGGCAGGTTGAGCCGTCCGGCCTCATATCCGTGTTTTGACATTTCGTTCTCCTAATTTGCGGGCCTGACTCACGGGTTTTCTCGTTCCATGACACCTCTTCGCATCATGCGCTAACGCAAAAAAACAGTAAAACAATAAACGGATAACAACAAGTTGCCCCACCGTGCTTTTTGCCGTGACCGCAAGATAATAGACAAATCCATTACCGGTAATTTTTATCTTTACCGCACCATGCAACTGCGGCACTCTTTGCCCAAATCACGCCCTGTCAGGCAGGCTGATCACGGGCGTATAAAGCGAGAAAAAAGGATTTGGTTGTGTCATACGTGCTGCCCGACAAACATGCGAAAATTGTAAAACATGTCAAAAATGCTGGGTTTCGCCCCAGCCCTTTCCCAAATTCAAAAACCAATTTAAATGACGCAGTCATCGCCGCCGCGCAAACAACGATCAGCGATTGGCCCGGCTACACACCCACACCGCTGATAAGCCTTGAGGCAATAGCCGCGGCATGCGGGGTGCGCGCGGTCTATTACAAAGATGAATCACACCGTTTTGACCTTAAATCATTCAAAGCCCTTGGTGGGGCATATGCGGTGGCCCAACTCGTTAATGCAGAAAAAAAAGCTGGGCGCGACCCTGCAAAATTAACCGTGACGACCGCGACTGATGGCAATCACGGCCGCTCTGTTGCATGGGGCGCACAATTGGCGGGATGCCGAGCTGAAATATATATCCATAAACATGTGAGCCATGCGCGTGAAACAGCGATGGCACATTATGGGGCTCATGTCACGCGAGTGGATGGTAACTACGAAGCCTCGCTCGCCGCATGCAAAGCAGATGCCGCGGCGCATGGCTGGCATATCATATCCGACACGTCATGGGATGGATATCGTGATATTCCCCTACTCATCATGGCAGGCTACACATTGATTGGCCGTGAGGTGATTGATCAGCTTGGCTCTGAAACGCTCACCCATTGCTTTCTGCCAGTTGGTGTCGGAGGGCTTGCCAGCGGCATTGTCGCGCCATTCTGGCAACATATGAACGACAAATTACCTTCGATGATTTCGGTTGAATCGCATATGTCAGCCTGTTTCCTAGAAAGCATTGCCGCCCAGACCCCAACATTGGTTGACATCACCGAGGAAACAGTGATGGCGGGCCTGTCATGCGGCGAGGTATCAGTGCTCGCTTGGGAACTGTTGCAATCATCGCTTAGCCATTGTCTGGCCATAGATGATGCCGCGGTGGCGCCGCTGATGGCCAATTTTGCCGATGGCGCAATTGCCGGCGTGCCGATTGAAGCTGGCGAATGCGCAACCTCGGGACTTGCCGCGCTACTTGCCGCCAAACAAGACCCTGACTGTTGGCAACAACTCGGCTTTAACGCTGACTCGGTAATCCTGCTCATTGGGTCAGAAGGGGCAACCGATGCCGATATTTACGCTGAACTCATATCAATAGGACGCGCATAAATGACAACACCGCCACGTGGATTTGATACAGCTGAATTTGCCGCCCGCTGTACCCATGCACAGGCCGCCATGGCGCAGGCTGATATTGGGGCATTATTGCTGACCAGCGAAGCTGAAATTCGATATTTTACCGGATTTATGACACAATTCTGGCAGAGCCCTACCCGGCCATGGTTTGTTGTCCTACCGTCATCTGGCAAGCCTGTGGCCGTCATCCCATCGATTGGCGCCCCACTGATGCGACATTGTTATACCGATGACATTATCAGCTGGGCATCGCCTGCGGCAGATGATGATGGCATTACACTGGTCGCCGATGTCATTCGCCAGCATGTCACAAAGGACGGTAGTTTGGGCATGCTGATGGGGCGTGAAACCGCGGTGCGCATGCCGCTTGCTGATTTATTTGCCCTGCAACAGCGCCTAGGCGCGATCCATTTGCGCGACATGACCGCCGACATCCAACAGATCAGGATGGTAAAATCACCAGCTGAACAGGCTAAATTGCGCCATATATGCGGCATTGTTTCAGATGTATTTGCGCATGTGCCTGCATGGTTGCAAGCCGGCATGCCCTTTGATGATTGTTTCCGCCGGTTCAAAATTGACGCGCTAGAACGCGGTGTTGATGACGTCAGCTATCTTGTCGGTGGCGTTGGGGCTGGCGGCTATGATGACATCATCGGGCCACCTGTATCAAAGGCATTGGCAACGGGAGATGTGCTGATGTTTGATACAGGCTGTGTCTGGGATGGCTATTTCAGCGATTTTGATCGCAATTTCGGCATCGGCTCGGTCTCAATCGAGGCGCAAGATGCCCATAAGAAATTATTTGATGCCACCGAGGCCGCCTTGTCGATTTTACGGCCCGGCATAACAGCCGCTGATTTATTTGCCGCCATGGATGATGTTTTGCGGCCAGACCAGTCTTTTGGTGGTGATGATGTGGGGCGCTATGGTCACGGGCTTGGCATTCAATTGACTGAAACGCCATCACACACGGCATGGGACACAACCGAAATCAAAGCTGGCATGGCGCTCACCATCGAACCATCAATCAGCTATGGCAACGGGTTTATGATGGTTGCTGAAGAAAATCTTCTGGTGCATGACGATCATATCGAATTGCTCACAACGCGCGCACCACGGGATTTGCCGGTGATCTGACGTCTATTGTGACAAGATTGATGAGTCGACGTTACGCAATTTTGATTGGCCGCACAGCCCCATGGTCAAATCCAATTCCTTGTGAATGATCTCTAGCGCCTGCGTCACCCCGGCTTGGCCATTCGCCCCCAGACCATAGAGAAACGCGCGCCCGATCAATGTGCCTTGCGCACCAAGTGCAATGGCACGCAACACATCCTGACCCGATCTGATACCGCTATCCATCCACACCTCGGCCTTATCACCCACGGCATCGACAATCGCTGGTAGCGCTTTGATGGATGACAAGGCACCATCTAATTGCCGCCCGCCATGATTTGACACAACAATCGCATCCGCCCCGACATTCACCGCGGCCCGCGCATCTTCAGCATCCAAAATGCCTTTGATAATCACCTTGCCGCCCCATTGTTTGCGAATTTCCTTCACATCATCCCATGACAATGACGCATCAAACTGGCTGACCGTCCAATCTGCCAATGATGACATGTCTTTCACCCCTTTGACATGGCCAACAATATTGCCAAATTGCCGCCGTTTTGTGCCCAACATGCCAAGGCACCAAGCCGGTTTTTGCATCAGATTGATAATATTGCGCAAGGTTGGCTTTGGCGGCGCACTCAATCCGTTTCTTACATCTTTGTGGCGCTGTCCCATGATTTGCAGATCCAGCGTAATCATCAAGGCCGCACAATTTGCCGCACGCGCCCGTTCGACTAATCGCTTGATAAAATCACGGTCGCGCATCACGTAAAGCTGGAACCAGAATGGTGCATCACTATTGGCGGCTACATCCTCAATCGAACAAATCGACATGGTTGATAGGGTAAATGGCACACCAAAATCCGCCGCCGCCTTGGCCGCCAGAATTTCGCCATCGGCATGTTGCATGCCGGTCAAGCCAGTTGGTGCCAGTGCCACCGGCATAGTGACTGTTTCGCCAAGCATTTCCATTGTGGTGTCACGCTGGCTGACATCAATCGCCACACGTTGGCGAAATTTTATCGCCTGCAGATCATCTTCATTGGCGTGGTAGGTTGATTCCGACCAAGAGCCGCTATCGGCATAGTCATAAAACATGCGCGGGACGCGCCGCTCGGCTTTTTTTCGAAGATCTTCGATACAGGCAATCGCTGTCATATCACACCATCTTGATAAATGATCTGGAAATAGATTGGTTCAGGCTTTTACAATCTCAGCATTGCTTGGCCATGTAAAGACTATCGATAACGCCGCAACATGGCACTCATCAAAATCACCGGAATCAGCCCGGTCACGACGATCATAAGGGCTGGCAATGCGGCCTGTTCAAGCATCTCATCCTTGGCAAATTGATAGGTATGCGTTGCCAAAGTTTCAAAATCAAATGGCCGCAACAAAAGCGTCATCGGTAATTCTTTCATGATGTCAACAAACACCAACATCAAGCCGGCGAGGAATGAGCTTTTGAGAAGCGGCAAAATAATCTGCCGCAAACTTGCACCATAGCCATGCCCCAAAACACGGCTGGCACTCATCAGATTTTCTGGCAACCGCCGCACCCCCGACAACATCGCGCCGTAGCCAACAGCCTGAAACCTGACAAGATAGGCAAGCATTAACAAACCCATGCTGGCGATCAGAAAACTGCTGATCCACCCACCGGATATTAGACGCAATAAATGGTCAATATAACCAGCATAAACCAGCACACCAATCGCCAATATCGTCCCCGGAAAAGCATAGCCGGTGGACGACATAAGTGCCAGTTTGCGTAATTTCGGCCCGGCCCGAAAGGCCGCGGTTAACACAATCACACTGGCAATAAGCATAATGAAAAAAGCCGCGGCAATGGCGACAAGCATGGTATTGACCACCACCGGTTGGATGGCCAGAAAATCAGCCATCACATCGCCGCGCAGGACAAATCGCAACAACACGCCAAGCGGAATAAAAAATCCAAATGATAAGGGTATCAGACAAAGCGCCCAGCACACGCATGCCCCGCCTGTCGATGTTGGTAAGGGGGCCAGGCTATTTTGGGCGCGACTTGTGCTGACATATTGCTGACGCGACCGGGCATACAGCTCAAGCCCCAGCAAACCAAGGATAAATAAAAACCCAACCGATGATATTTGCGCCGCCGCTACCAGATTATTCATCCCAAGCCACACATTGAAAATACCCAAGGTGATGGTCTGTACAGCAAAATATTCAACCGTGCCAAAATCAGATACCACCTCCATCATCACCAGCGCCAAACCAGCGACAATGGCAGGCCGTGCCAACGGCAAGCCAACATGCCAAAATTGCGATTTGTTATGCACCAAGGCAATTTCAAACAGGCTTGCCGGGGTCAGGCGAAAAGCGATACGGGTCACCATGTAAATATAGGGATAAAGCACCGATGCCATGACCAATACCGCCCCACCAACCGACCGAATTTCCGGAAAAAAATAATCGCGCGGACTTTGCCACCCAAAAGCGGCCCGTAGCGCCGATTGGACCGGGCCTGCATATTCAAAAAAATCGGTATAGCAATAGGCAATGATATAAGCCGGTATGGCCGCCGGTAGCAGTAACATCCATTCCAGCATATCACGACCAGCAAAATCATAGCGGCTGATCACCCATGCCGAGCTGACACCAAAAACTATTGCGACACTGCCAACACCGCCCATCAACAACAGGGTGTTGGTGACATAAGTGGCTAATACAGTGTCAACCAGATGCCCCCACAGGCCGCCGCTATCGCCAAAGGCGGCCAGAAGCAAAGCGGCCACCGGGCCAAGTAAAAAACAGCATAAAATAACCGTCGCCGCCGACCATTTATCAATCGATGGACGTGACGCTCGCGACCAGTGTGATAAAAATGTGGCTACCATCCGACCCGGTCAATAATCATCTGCGCCTCTGGTGCCAGTTCCGCCAGACGCTCAATCGGCAATGTATCACGCTTGAAATTGCCCCAGCTGGCAAGTTCTGGTGGCGGCGCGACAGCGGGGTTCACCGGGTACTCATAATTCACCGTCCCATAGAGTTGCTGGGCCACCGCGCCCGTCAAAAATTCAAGAAAGGCAACTGCCTCTTTTTTGTTCGAACTGTGCTTGGCGATTCCGGCACCCGAAATATTGATATGATTGCCGCGATCTTGCTGATTGGTAAACACAAGCCGAAGTGCGCTGGCCCATGCACGCTGGTCTGCATCATCAGAAAATTTCATATTGCCGTAATAATAGCTGTTCATGATAGCAACGTCACAAATCCCCTGAAAAATGGCTTTCGCCTGCGCCCGGTCATTGCCCTGTGGTTTACGTGCCAGATTTGCGACAAAACCCCGTGCCCAGTTTTCTGCGGCCTCGGCCCCATGCGCCGCGATCAAAGATGCCATTAATGCCCGGTTATACACATGACTGCCGGGGCGGGTACAAATCCGCCCCCGCCATTCATCTTTAGCAAGATCTTCGATTGATCCAATGGCATCAGCTGGCACCCGGTCTTTCGATGTCACCACAATCCGGGCACGTTCAGACAAACCAAACCAGCGATTGTCCGATGCGCGCAAATGCGACGGTATATTGGCGGTGAGAACAGCCGACTCAACTGGTGCCAACAAATCAAGCGCGGCATATTCAGCAAGCCGCGCAATATCAACAGTCAATATCACATCGGCCGGGCTGGCCGCGCCTTCGGCTTGGAGCCGCTGGGCCAAGCCTTTCGATGCATAAACGGTTTTGGTTTCGATGCCAGTGGCCTTGGTAAAGGCATCCAAAAACGGTTGGATCAGCACTTGCTGTCGGTGTGAATAAATATTGACCGTGCCAGCGGCAAACACTTGTCCGGGGAGCCATACAGATAAAGCAAACATCCCTACCATCAGCCAACGCCGGGCAAATGTTTCACTGTGGCTAGATTTATTGGTGCAGGTGACCATCATGGTGCTTGTTTGCCTATTTTTGCGTTGACCGAATTGCAACTAAGACCCGCATCGACCCCCTCACCCTTGCATATGGTCGAGGATGAAGACGAAAAATTGGGGTGAATTCCTGACGACTGAAACTCAGTTAAGAATGATTATCAATATCAAAAGTAAAATGCAAGCTGATTCATTTTTAACTTTCAGCCTAACCACCAATCGGCTATCAACGCGCCGTGCCAGAGCTATGCAATGGCTGACGCGTAACGCAAGAGGTAAAATCTGTGGAATATTTTAATGACGCCTGGGTGATCGCCGTTTTACAAATTATTGCGATCGACATTGTTTTGGGCGGTGACAATGCCATCATCATCGCGCTGGCGTGCCGCAACCTGCCAAAACATCAACGGCGTGCAGGCATTTTATGGGGCACTGCCGGGGCCATCATTCTGCGGGTAATCTTGGTCTTTTTTGCCACAAGCTTGATGGAAATTCCGGGGTTGCGACTGGTTGGCGGCATTTTGCTCATCTGGATTGGGATCAAATTGCTGACCGAGGTCGAAACACATGACCTTGATGGCAAAATCAACCAGAGCAGCAACCTTCTTACCGCTATTCGAACGATCATCATTGCCGATTTTGTGATGAGCCTTGATAACGCGCTGGCGATCACCGCCGCCGCCAAAGGCGATATTGGTCTTGTCGTATTCGGTCTGTTGCTTAGCGTGCCCATCATCATTTGGGGCAGTGCATTGATTTTACGGTTGATGGAACGGTTTCCGATCATCATTACGGCTGGTGCTGGCCTGTTAGGTTGGCTTGGCGGCGGCTTGATGATCAGTGATAAATTACTGGCTGAATTCACCGCGTCGTCACTGCCCGCCACCCCAACGATTGCGGCAACTGTGGGGACTATATTTGTGATTGCTGTCGGCAGATTTCTAGCCAAACCAAAAGCCGAGTAACTTGCCGCACCCTAAAAGAAATTCTAACAGGCATCTTCCTCATAGTCTGGCAAATGAATAGTCTGGCAGATGAACATTGTAGCAGATGGTAAATTGCTGTTACCCTCGATCAGCTATCGTTTTTGTTAGGAGTTTGTGATGCTAGCCAATGCCCCATCTGTTGCTGTTATAGGATTTGGTGAAGCAGGGTCATCGCTCTGCATAGGCTG
>CAJWSS010000053.1:0-9434 GCA_913045915.1 uncultured Alphaproteobacteria bacterium
ATGAACAAACAAATATTAAAAATTTTCCGTTAGCAGGTGCCCCCTCTAACAACCCGCGCAGCATGCCGCATAATTTGCCAGCAGAACAAAATTTGTTGGGCGCGATACTGCTTGATAACAGTGTCATTGAACGGATCGATGATCGGCTTGTTGCGGCACACTTTTATGATCCACTTCATGGCCGCATATACGATACAATATGTCGGCTAATCAATCGTGGTCAGCTAGCTAATCCTCTGACACTCAAAAGTTATTTTTCCAACGATCAGGATAACACTATTGATGATGTTGATGTGTATCTCTCAGAGTTAGCTGATGGGGTAATCAGTATAACGCAGGCAGCTAACTACGCAGAAACAATCTACGATGCGCATATTCGCCGCCAGCTGATATTGGTTGGCGATGAAACAATACACGATGCAAACAATCCGTCGGTTGATACACCCGCTTTGAAACAGATAGAAACGGCCGAGGCTAAACTATTTAGGCTTGCAGAAACTTCAATATCAACAGCAGGACTCAGAAGCTTTGAAAACATCATTGTTGCAAGTATCAGCCAAGCAGATGCAGCCAGAAAAAATGATGGCAATTTGTCTGGTGAGAGCACTGGTTTAACAGATTTAAATAATCTCCTTGGCGGCTTGCATAAATCGGACTTAATAATTTTGGCAGGAAGGCCCGGAATGGGAAAAACTGCGCTCGCTACCAACATGGCTTTTCATGCAGCAACAACGACCCGGAGTGGTGAAAAGTCAGTCCCAGTAGCATTTTTTTCGTTAGAGATGTCTGCTGAGCAGCTCGGCACCCGTATTTTAAGTGAGCGAGCTCGGCTTGACTCCGAACAAATACGGCGCGGAAAATTGAACAGCAGAGACTTCGACAGTCTAGTTGATGCGAGCAACGCGATTTCCTCCGCACCATTTTTTATTGATGACACTCCTTCCATATCAATATCTCAGGTTTCTAGCCGCGCAAGGCGGCTCAAACGGACCAGTGGATTGGGACTTATAGTTGTTGATTACGTGCAGCTTTTAGGGCCAGAGCTTGGAAAAAAACCAGAAAACAGAACTCAAGAAATCTCAAATATCAGCCGTGGTTTAAAGTCCATTGCCAAAGAGTTAGATGTGCCAGTTCTTGCGTTATCACAATTGTCACGTGCGGTAGAATTACGTGAAGACAAACGGCCAAATCTGGCTGATCTGAGGGAGTCCGGATCAATTGAACAAGATGCTGATGTAGTTATGTTTGTTTACCGGGAAGAATACTACCTCAACAAACGGGAGCCAGAACGCAAGGTTAATGAGTCAGAAGATAGTTATAACATTAGACATGATGAATGGTTATCCCGCTTGCAATCCGCCGAAAATAAAGCTGAGATCATTATCGCAAAACAACGTCATGGACCGACGGGCTCGGTCCAAGTGCATTTTGAGAAGCAATTTACACACTTCACTGATTTGACTGACCTCGCAAAACTTCCCGAAGGATTTTGATAGCCATGCCATTGTCGGTCATGGGGCATACAGATAGCTGTTTGACTATCGATCTTGGGGCCATTATTGCCAATTGGCGCTATATCGACAGCTTGTCATCAGCCACCACCACCACAGCGGCAATGGTCAAGGCAAATGGCTATGGGTTGGGCGCCAAAAATGTGGCAGAGGCGCTGGCAAATGCTGGGTGTACTGAATTTTTTGTGGCAAATCTTGGCGAGGCTATTACCCTGCGCCAGCATCTTGATGAGCGGGGTCACAAACAGCTACACATCATGACCCTACATGGCTGTCAGCGTGATGGGCTTGATGATCATATAGCCTTTCGCATCACGCCGGTGCTCAATGATCTGGAACAATTGTCACGCTGGCGCATGTGCAGCCAACAGCGATCTGACAGCTTGCCGGCTTTGTTGCATATCGATACCGGCATGACCCGGCTTGGCTTTGACGCTGATCAGATTGACTGGTTGATTGAAAATAAATCCGCCCTAGACGGCTTAGACTGCCGCTATCTGATGAGCCATCTGGTGTCAGCCGAAGTTGCGGATGACCCAACAAATGCCCTACAGCTTGCCGCCTTTAATGAATGGCGCCGGTGTTTTCCCGGCATGCCGGCAAGTCTCGCCAACAGCGCCGGCAGTATGTTATCGCCAGATTATCATTTTCAGATGACACGCCCAGGCATTGCCCTATATGGCGCAGACCCGGCAGATCAGCCAACGGATAAATTGATGCGCGTTGTCACCTGGCAGGCACGCATTATTCAACTGCGGCAGGCCAAAGCCGGTGATCGCGTCGGTTATGGCGGCACCCATCTGCTGGACCGTCCCTCGCGCATTGCCACGATTGGCGTTGGTTATGCTGACGGCTATAATCGCAAACTTGGCGGCAAGGCCAGCGTGTTAATTGGCCCGCAGACCGCCCCAGTAATTGGCCGCGTGTCCATGGATAGCATCACAGTTGATGTGACCGATATTGATCCGGCGCATTTACAACATGGCTTTGTTGAATTATTGCATGATGACTATGATTTATCGCGCATGGCCGGAGACGCTGAAACTATCGCCTATGAGATTTTGACACGGCTTGGGACACGTCCATCACGCCACTATCAAAATTCATAAAATTACTATTAACGGTAGCCAAAAAATGGAAATATCGGCATAACCAACAGATAGATTTCAGCGATAACGATTGTAACACCTGCCAGCAATGCTCAGCTTCATCCAAAATATCGGCCGGACCGCACTGGCATTTTTATCGGCTCTGGGCCGCCTGACCTTGTTTTCGGTGATCGCTGTCAGATGGATCTTCACACCGCCCTATTATTGGCAACAATTATTCCGGCAAATCATTGATATTGGCTATTACTCTCTGCCTGTTGTGGGGTTGACCACGTTATTTTCCGGGATGGTTTTGGCGTTGCAATCCTACACTGGATTTGCCCGGTTTTCCGCCGAAGACACTGTGGCGACTGTCGTGGTGCTATCAGTGACCCGTGAATTGGGGCCGGTGCTGGCCGGATTAATGGTGGCTGGACGCATTGGTGCCTCGATGGCGGCCGAGATTGGCACCATGCGGGTGACCGATCAAATTGATGCGCTTGACACGCTATCAACCCGCCCGATGCAATATCTGGTAGCCCCTCGGCTTTTAGCTGGTACGCTATGCCTGCCGTTTCTGGTGCTTATTGGCGACGTGATCGGGGTGTTTGGTGGTTATATTGTCGGTGTGTTTCGGCTGGGCTTTAATCCGGCGATTTATTTGTCGCGCACACTGGAATATCTTGAAGTTTCAGATGTCACGCTTGGCCTAATCAAAGCCGCGGTTTTTGGATTCCTGATTGCCTTAATGGGATGTTATCACGGCTATCATTCAGGACGCGGTGCCGAGGGTGTTGGGCGCGCAACCACCAATGCGGTTGTATCTGCATCCATCTTGATCCTGATTTCCAACTATCTTGTTACCGCTTTGTTTTTTGGGGTGTAACATGACCGCAATGCCAAAAATCGAGCTTCAAGGCGTGACCAAGACTTTTGGCGATAACGCGGTTTTAAAGGGCATTGATTTGCAGGTGGCGGCCGGCGAATCGCTGGTCATTATTGGCACCTCTGGATGCGGCAAATCAGTCACATTGAAATGTTTAAACGGCCTGATCACGCCAGATGGCGGCAGTATAAAAATTGATGGTGTTGAAATTTTGGGTGGTGGCCGCGCCGCGATGGAAGATTTGCGCCGCCGGTTTGGCATGACATTTCAATTTGGCGCGTTGTTTGACTCGCTCCCCATATGGGAAAATGTCACATTCAGGCTTCGCCAACAGCGCAAACTCAGCAAAGCCGCGGCCCGCGATATCGCCGTTGCCACCGTCACCGATCTTGGACTTGCCCCACATGTGATTGATCAATATCCCGCCGAATTATCGGGCGGCATGCAAAAGCGTGTGGCCCTCGCACGGGCGATTGCCGACAAGCCTGAAATTTTATTGTTTGACGAACCAACCTCTGGCCTTGATCCAATCACTGGCGGCGTCATTGACCGGTTGATCATTGATGCGGTCCAACGTTTGGGAGCGACCACCGTCACCATTAGCCATGACATGGCCTCTGTGCGGCGAATCGCTGATAAGGTGGCGATGGTTCATAATGGCGTTATTTTATGGTGCGGTGATGTGAAAGACATGGACAAGAGTGGCGTTCCCGAAGTCCATCAATTTGTCCATGGCCTTGCCGAAGGGCCACTGACACAAATTCCAGCCAATGCGCAAAAAGGCCGCAAGTGATGGCGCGCGCCGCGGTCAGTTATGTCTGCCAACAATGCGGGGCCGCCTTTCCTAAATGGGCCGGCAAATGTGATGATTGCGGGGCGTGGAACACGCTTGTTGAGGAACGTAAAGATACCCCGTCCGGGCCCGGAAAAAGGGCCACGGGCCGGCAGATCACTCTAGAACCATTACAAAGCGCCCAAGCCGCCGCCCCATTGCCGCGGATGCAATCTGATATTTCAGAATTTGACCGCGTGGCAGGTGGCGGTTTGGTGCCGGGGTCAGCCACCTTAATTGGCGGCGATCCGGGCATAGGCAAATCAACATTACTATTGCAACTGACCTGCAATTTAGCAAAGCGCGGCTTTCGTGCGGCTTATATTTCCGGCGAAGAGTCGGCCGATCAGGTGCGCATGCGGGCCAGCCGTCTGGGTCTTGCCAATGCCGCGGTTGAGCTTGGCACCGCGACCAACGCCAGCGACATTGCCGCCTCCATGACCGGGCCGGACCGCCCGGACATTGTGGTCATTGACTCGATCCAGACAATGTTTTTACCAAGCCTTGATTCAGCCCCCGGCACCGTGTCACAGGTACGGGCCAGCGCCCAAGAATTGATCCGCGCGGCAAAAAATAACCGTGTCGCCCTGCTGATTGTCGGCCATGTGACCAAAGACGGGGCAATTGCCGGGCCGCGCGTGCTCGAACATATGGTCGATGCTGTGTTATATTTTGAAGGCGACCGGTCGCATCATTTCAGAATTTTGCGCGGTGTAAAAAACCGGTTTGGCGCGACTGATGAAATAGGCGTGTTTGAAATGGTTGAGGCCGGACTTGCCGAAGTGCCGAACCCGTCAGAACTGTTTCTGGCAGACCGGCGTGATGACGTCACTGGCGCGGTGGTGTTTGCCGGTATTGAGGGAAGCCGCCCGGTACTGGTCGAAATCGAAGCGCTGGTCGCCCCCTCATCGCTCGCCACACCGCGGCGCAATGTTGTTGGCTGGGATAGCAGTCGGCTTGCCATGTTAACAGCTGTTTTAGAGGCTCGGTGCGGCGTGCCATTATCGGGGCGCGATATTTTCCTGAATGTGGCTGGCGGGTTAAAAATTCATGAAACCGCGGCTGATCTTGCCGTTGCGGCGGCGCTCATCTCGTCAGTGACGGGCCGGCCAGCCCCAAAACGAACCGTGTTTTTTGGTGAAGTTGCCTTATCTGCCGAATTGCGGCAGGTGGCGCAATCAGATGCCCGCTTGAAAGAGGCCGCCAAACTTGGCTTTGACAATGCGGTGATGCCTCGGCCGCGCAAAGCCAGCGCCAAACATGCCGAAATCAGCTTGTCACAACCCCCGACATTGGCTGATTTAATCGACATTATGGGGGGCATGAACTGACCGTGATAGTGTCTATCGCTATCATCGATATTTCTGTTATAACCGTGTCATGATCGATTTTACCGCCCTTACTGTTGTCGACTACGCTGTTGTTTTTGTGCTGATTGTATCAGCTATATTTTCAACATTGCGTGGCATGACCCGCGAATTTTTGGGGCTTCTTGGCTGGGTTGTAGCGGTTGTGGTCGCCAATTATGCCAGACCCCTGCTGGAAGACCCGATCGCAGATATGATAAATGCCGATGGGTTGAGCGCGGCTTTGGCGTGGGGGCTTCCCTTTGCGGCGACAGTGATCATTTGGTTTTTACTGGCCAGCTTGTTGTCTCCCGGGCTGACCCGCGCCGGGCTCGGCAGTCTTGACCGGTGGCTTGGTGTTATTTTTGGTTTGGCCCGCGGCTATCTATTGGTGCTTCTTGCCTTTATCGGGGCGGTGCTTGCTATCGAAGGCGAAAACAAATTGCCAGCAACCATACAAAATGCCCAAAGCACACCCCTTTTCAGCCAAAGCGCCCAGTATTTTGCCAAATTTATGCCGGATGATTACAGCGACAAATTATCGTCCAATCTGATTGATCACACAGGCGATGACGCGACAGCCGCCGAGACGATTGAAAAGATGATAGATGATGGGGCCGCGATCGTGAAAAAACCGCTTGAATTACTCAATGATGAAAAGTCCAACTGACCATGACCCGCACCACAACCAACCCTTTTGATGATGACCATCTGCATGAAGAATGTGCCATTTTTGGCATTTATGGAACCAATGAGGCCAATATCAACACAGCCCTTGGCCTGCATGCTTTGCAACATCGTGGCCAAGAAGCGGCTGGCATCGTCACCTTTGATGGGCGGCATTTTCATGCGCATCGCGGCCTTGGTCATGTCGGTGAAAATTTTGATGCCGGATCGGCTGAAATGCAGGCTTTACATGGGCATGTGGCGATTGGGCATAATCGCTATTCGACAAGTGGCAAAACCAATGCCTTGATGGAAATCCAGCCATTTTCTTCAGAACTTGCTTTTGGCGGGTTTGCGCTGGCGCATAATGGCAATCTGACCAATGCGGCGCGCTTGCGTGCATCGCTTGTAGAAACTGGCAGTCTGTTTCAATCCTCATCCGACACTGAAATTATTGTGCATCTGGTGGCGCGGTCGCATCAAGACACGGTGATTGACAGATTGATCGATGCCATCAAACAGATTGAAGGCGCTTTTTCGCTTGTTTGTATTGCCAAAGATATGTTGATCGGTGTGCGTGATCCGCATGGTGTCCGCCCGCTGGTGCTTGGCAAACAGGGTGATGCCTATGTGTTAGCTTCAGAAACCTGTGCTTTGGATATTGTGGGGGCCAGTTTTGTGCGTGACCTCGCCCCCGGCGAAATGGTGGTTATTGATAAAAATGGCATTAATTCACGCCAGCCCTTTCAACCGCAAAGCCACCGTTTTTGTATTTTTGAATATATCTATTTTGCCCGTCCCGATAGCATCTTAGAGGGCCGCGGGGTCTATCACGCACGCAAAGCCATTGGCGCAGAACTTGCCAAAGAAGCACCTGCCGATGCCGATCTTGTGGTGCCGGTTCCAGATTCTGGGGTGCCGGCGGCCCTTGGGTTCGCCGACGCATCAAAAATCCCGTTCGATCTTGGCATCATTCGCAACCATTATATCGGTCGCACCTTTATTCAGCCGACCCAAAAAGGGCGCAATGACAGCGTCAAAATGAAACATAATGCAAATCCAGCAACAGTAGCTGGCAAGCGTGTTGTTTTGGTGGATGACTCAATTGTACGCGGCACCACATCACGCAAAATCGTTTCGATGATCCGCGCCGCTGGTGCCGCCGAGGTGCATATGCGGATTGCCAGCCCGCCCACAACCAATCCTTGTTTTTATGGCGTGGATACACCGGATAAAGACCAGCTGATTGCCGCGCAAAAAACCATAGCGGAAATCACCGCCGACATTGGTGCTGACTCACTTGGTTTTATCTCGATTGATGGGCTTTACCGGGCCATGGGTGAAACCGCACGAAACGGCGATAATCCGCAATTTTGTGACGCCTGTTTTACCGGCGATTATCCGATAAAGCTTGCCTCTGGCCTGTCCAGCAAGCGCGTGTCACATGGCAATAGCCGCTAACCATTACGGGGTAACATGATGGGCAGTTCTGCAGATTTATCGGGCAAGGTTATTTTGGTGACTGGGGCCAGCCGTGGTATCGGCCATGCGGTGTCTCTTGCCGCGGCGCAGGCTGGTGCAGATGTAATTATCACCGGCCGCACGATTGGCGCGCTTGAAGAACTCGATGATGCAATCAAGGCAAGCGGTGCCCATGCCACCATTGTCGAACATGATATGAGTGATTTTGCCGCCCTGCCCCGCCTCGCCGCGGCGATCCATGAACGCTGGGGACGGCTGGATGGATTGGTGGCGAATGCGGCCATCCTCGGCACGCTGACACCGTTATCGCATCTTGATCAAAATGTCTGGGATGAGACGATCTCGATCAATCTGACCGCGCAATGGCATCTGATAAAGGCGATGGAACCATTATTAACCGCGGCGCCTGCTGGTCGTGCCATTTTGGTATCATCTGGTGCCGCCCACGGTAGTTATCCATTTTGGGGACCCTATGCCGTGTCTAAAGCCGGTCTTGAAGCCATGGGGCGGGTTTGGGCTGGCGAGACAGAACAAACCAATCTGCGGGTCAATATGATCAATCCCGGCGGCACCGCAACCAGCATGCGTGCCACCGCGTTCCCGGGCGAAGATCCAAACACATTACCCAGCCCAGATGCCATTGCCCCGGCATTTTTACAGCTGTTATCCAGCGACTGTCAGGATCATGGTCGGTTGTTTCAGGCACGCGAGATGCTGGGCTTATAACCCACGCCGCAGGCGAAAACGAAATGGGTCAAGCGCGGCCTGAATAGAGCGGCTCAGACAATTTGGCATTAAGGCAATCTGCGCCGCTAGATATTCACCCAATAGCGGGGCCACGGTGAAACCGCGCGCACCAACGGCGCCTAACACAAAAACATCCTTGGCCAGTTGTCCGACAATGGGGTTGCGATCAGGGGTGCTGGCACGCTGGCTGGTCCGCCCCGAACAGCCTTCTAAATGCGTCAAAAGATCTTTTAGCCCTGGCGGCAGCAGATCGCGGTTTTGACAAAAGGCATCAGCATCGTTAATGCCCTGTCCGCTTCGGTCAAATGTCGCGCCAAGTTCATGAAACCCATTATGACATGGGGTAAGATAGCCGCCAAAGCTAAGCCCAGCTGCCAGCGGTGCTAATGTAGCTTGTTCTGGGATATGGCTGACCTGACCGGCGGTGATATCCACCCGCACCCCGGCAATTGCCAATTGGTGCAAGCTTGCGGGCAGTCCGGCACCAGTCGCCACAACGATTTGTTCAAAATCAAACTGGCGGCCATCTTTTGCCAACAGCACCAGCCCATGTTCATGCCGGGTGATATTTATAATGTCGGCATCAATGATCACCGGTGTAGGCCCGGCCAAATACTGGCACAGGCGTGCCGGCTCAATCACCCGCCCAAAATCATGCACAACCCCGCCCACTGGCATTGGCATGCCAGCCTCATACGTGGCCGTATCAACATCAACCGGGCGCAATAAATCGCACGGCCAAAATTGGCTACGGAATTTATCTTGCCGAACAGCTTCTCGGTCAGGCCAATCAAGCGAGATCACCTTGTCAGCAAGCGTGGCACCAGCTTGATCACTCCAATAGGCGGCAAATGCCAAGCACGAGGCAGATAGCTG
>CAJWSS010000054.1:0-9425 GCA_913045915.1 uncultured Alphaproteobacteria bacterium
GAAAATTTGTATTCTTTCTTCGGAGGTTTTCCCATTTTTTTTGTCATCTTATACAAAATTAATTTTTCTTGACCATAACTTTTTCCTAGGCCGTTAATCTCTATTTTTCCAAACTCACAAAAAATTTCAAATAAAAACTTATTTTTCCACTCTGTACATGATGCATGTAAGTGCTGGTACTGGCGTTCAAGCAATAAGAGAATCTAGAGCTAAAGGACAGCCAATCTACGGTGAAACGTTGCACCAATACCTGCTCTATACCCAAGAGGATTACAAACGGCCAAATGGTCAAATTTATCATACCTATCCATCTTTGAAATCTCAGCAGGATCAAGATGCCCTATGGGCTGGTACTCTAGATGGTTCAATCAATTGTGTAGCGACAGATGAAGTGTGTTGCAGTCTTAATATTAAGACCATTGGCGATCGCATAGATGACACAACAGGCGGGAATGCGGGTGTAGAGCCTAGGTTAGGTGTGATGTATGACGAAATGGTCACTAAGCGGGGCTATTCTCTCACTAAATTTGTTGACCAAATTTCCACCAATGCCGCAAAAATTATGGGAATGTATCCGCAAAAAGGAGCTATTGCTGCAGGAAGCGACGCTGACATTTGTATATTTGACCCTTCTATTAGAGGAGAAGTGAAAGCCGAAAATCTGCACGAAGCTGATTATAGCCCATGGGAAGGTCACGCCATTTCTGGATGGCCAGTGCTAACCATGCTTCGTGGAAAAATTATGGTTGAAGACGGCAGATTTTTGGGAGACCTAGCGGATGGGAAATATCTTAAACGATCAATCCCATCAGAAATTCTTAATAGTCCAGCACTTTAAAGAATAAGAGGGGAGAAAAGCTATGAAGGTTGGTGTGCTGTTTACATCCCACCCAGATCCCAAGACAGAACCCTATCCTCATCAGGCAGTTCATGCTCGTGTCACTGAAGAAGTTTTGGAAGCTGAACGTCTAGGTTTTGACAGTGTTTGGATAGCAGAACATCATTTTTCAAATCGTTATGGTATTCTCCCTGATCCGTTCAGTTACCTCTCTTACCTTGCGGCTAAAACAAGCCGTATAAAGATAGGAGCGGCCGTAATGGTCGTTCCGCTACACCATCCTATCCGCATCGCTGAAAATGCGGCCTTTGTTGATATCCTTAGCGATGGTCGTTTTCAGTTAGGTTTAGGGTCGGGGTATCGACCTTATGAATTTGAAGGATTAGGTGTTTCTTTGCGGAAAGTGTCCGGTTGAAGACCAATAGGCCCAGTTTGTTTATGTCACATAAGAAATTTATCAAATGACCGCCTATCTTGCTCTTTTGGGGTTTATTGCCTTTATGGTTGGTACACCCGGCCCGGCCAATCTCGTGGCCATGCTCGCGGGCGTGACCCAAGGGGTGCGGGGATGCGCCGGTTTTATTTCTGGCCTGATTGTGGGCAAAATTGGCTTGAATCTTTTTATTGGATTTGGCTTTGGTGTTGTTCTCGCCGCCGATCCGGTTCTGCAAACCGCGTTTACCTATGCCAGTGCCACTTACATGATTTGGCTGGCGGTGCGGTCATGGCCGCGCTCGGTTAACCCTGCCAAACAACGGCATCATAGCCCCGCAAAGAAATTTCAATTTCGTGATGGCGTTATTGTTCATCCGCTTAACCCAAAGGCGTGGGTCATGGCGGTTATGGTTTGGGGACATTTTGCGCCAGCACTCGGCGATTTCAGCCTGCAATTACCCATTGTGATTTTGAGTTTTGCGCTTTGTCAGCTGGTTTTTCACAGCCTGTGGTGCGCAGTTGGTGCGTATCTTGGTAAGAGTTTTGCCGATAACCAGCGTCTCGCAAAATCTATGATTATGCTCACAATTTTAGTGGTGTTGGCGGCTCTTTTTTATACCCCGCCAGCTTGATGGCATATCGAACCGGTTTTTTGGCTTGTGTTACTCGCCGCCTGTCAACCCGGCAATGGTGTCAGGCGATAACGCGCCAAGATGTTTGAAACTAAGAACAAAATTGACCTGATCGACGGCGCCAATATCGCGGTCACTATTCGGATCATGTTCGTAATTCACTGTCAGGGTGAGGCAGTCTTGTGGCCCGCCCGCCCAATTTATGGCGGCTGTGCTCTTTTCCCGCACTGTTTTGCCATAGGATAGGTCCCAAATCTGGCTGGCTGTGAAAGACCATCCCGCGCCAAGGGCTTGCCCAAGCTTGGCTGATAATTCTTCGCGGTCATCTTCACTGCTGGCAAAATAGGCTTGGCTCAGTTGGTTGTGTGTCAGGCTTAGATATCCATTGCCAAAATTGCTTGACGCAACGGTTTTTGACTCATTTAAGGTGAAATCATGAGATGACATGCGCCCTGACCAACGAATGTCGATCAGCCCAGCAGGTGACATCGACAAACTGGCAACATAATCTGAATAAATATCATCTTGATTGGCGTTTAGCCCGGCAGAAGGGGTGCCGGAAAGCCGCCGGCTAATGCCGGCAAATGCGGCAACATTCCCCAAATATTGGTCATTAGCTGTGGCACCAACGCCGGCATCAATGCGTGTGCCGGGCAAAATATAGTCTTTGCCTTGATAGCGATGCGGCAAAAATAAATTAGCCTCATCAATTCGATATTCAGCCGCGTCACGGTTTGGAATATCGTCGATCCGGTCATTGCCTCCGACATGGGTCACTTGTGCCTTTGGTTCGATCACCGCCATGCGCCCAAATCCAGTCACCGCAACCGGCATACGCCAGCCAAGTGACAAAGATGGGTTGGTGTGTGCAACCGTGCCAAGTTTGGTGCTGGCAGTGGTGGATTGGCTGTGTATTTCATAGTAATTAGCCATCAGGCTTGCATTATAATTGCCAATCCCCTGTGGCAGAGGGATGTCTTCTGTGACCTCAAAAACGCCGCTCCAGCGTGCGTAGTCATTATCTTCATCATTGTCGAGTTGCAAGGCGCTAATTTCGGTGCGCAATTGTTGCTGTGGACGCCAGCCTTTTTGAATTTTTTCATAGAAAATATGCGGCAGGATGGTCGGTTCGTTCGTGTTTTTATTGGCTGTTGTGAGTGCTTGCCGATCAGAGGCTTCGACATAATAATAGCGATCAGATAAAACACGTTCGGCTGTGGCGCTGGATTTTAGCGACGTTTCAGTGTTGAATTTATAACGTCGCAGAAACGTGTCCTGGCTGGACCGCAACAATCTGGTATTGATATCCCAATCATTGCCAATGACGCTGGTAAATGATGCGTCAATCGCGCCAACTGTTTCCCGGTCCGCTTTGTAGGTTTCAACACGCGCTGTGTAGATATCTGCCTGTAATGATGATTGGTCCCATAATTGCCGGTATCTGGTTTTTACCGCGGTGCCCCGATATTGATATTTATAGAGGTTGAATTCTGCATCACTGGTATCGTCAATTACCTGAAAATATGGGATAGAGGGGGTGAAGCCAAAATCTGAACTGATCAAAAAGCTAGGCGTTAAGAACCCAGAGCGCCGACGCACCGTCCAATCTGGATGAGACAAATAAGGCAGGTAAAAAATCGGCAGATTCATCACATGCATGCGCAAATTATAATGTGTGATCGTCTTGGTTTTTTCATTGCGAACTGATTGGCTTGCCCGAATATCCCACAATGGTTTTTCGCCATTCACAAAATCGCATTTGCAGGGGGTAAAGCGACTTGTTTTAAAGACCGCCTTATCCCCGGCGATACGGTCCGCATGATCGGCGGCCATCCAGTCGCCAGACGCAAATTGGCTAATCAGGGTTTCAGCAACGATATGGGTGAATTCCGTTTCCAACTCCATGAAATTGGCGCGTGACACCGTGCCGTCAGCATCGGTATGTATGACATTGCCGCGCGCCACGGCCCGGTCAGTTTGCTGATAATAGGTGACCTCATCTGCTTTTAACGTGCTACCAGCTTGTTCAAGCACGACATTGCCGGTGGCAAGTAAACTGCCATCAGCCTGATCAACAACGACATTGTCAGCTTCAAATGCAATGGGTTTTTCGTCTGCAACGGCGCGCATCTGTCCGGTAGCAAAGACAAGCGCAAGCGCCACACAGATTGTCTTGACACCAAATTTAACAGACATAACGACCCTTTATATTACCCTGCAGATAGCGACCAAATAGACATACCCTCATGGCTAACGGTTTTTAGCCTTCATGTCTATTGAATCTAGATGTCTGGCTTTGCGTAAAACTGTGTTTTTTTACTTGTTATGGGTCAAGGCTTGAAGACGCAATTGATCTGCGGCCTCAGCCATCCGGGTATCGGTAAAGGGAAAATCCTGCCAGGCTATATTTTGCAGATTTTGCCGGAAGACAGCATCGCCAAGTAACTTGTCAAATCCATTGGCAAAATTCTCAACGCTAGGCGTATCAATAATCAAAGCGCGGCCTTCGGCGGCCTCTGGTATGCCGCCACGCCGCGTTGTGAGCAAGGCACAGCCCGCCGCAAGAGACTCCAATACAGCTTTTGGCATGGGGTCGTGCCACAAGGACGGGCATGCAGAAATTGCCGCACGCGCCTGCCAGTCCCGCATCTCTGCTATCGGGATGAAGCCAAGCATTTTCGCGCGTTCTTTTAGCGGTGCGATGACCGTGGCAATTTTATCTTCATAGCTACCGGGGGCCGATTCTTCAAAGCGCTTGGCACCAGCAATGATCAACGTCCAGCCGGGATGATCTGGCAATATTTGTGCAATGGCTGTGGCGCATTCCAAAATGCCTTTTTCTGGCACCATGCGGCCGGCCAACAGAATAAAATTCTCTTTAACTGCTGGTTTTTTCAACCACCGATGCGCCCCATTGCGTGCCACCCCGATCTTTGATGCCAAATCGCCGCAATCGCCAAGCCCATCTAAAAAGCAGTTCCGGATATAATCTGAAACGCAAATTATGCCGGCCAGTTTCTCTAACAGATAACGGCGCTGGCTAACACCGCGCCCCCCCTTCATTTGCCGGGGATCATTATGCAAATAGAGTGAGACACGCAAAGATGGGCGTTTTTGCACTAAATAACGGGCAACCTGACAGCGGCTATGCACTTCAACGAGGTCAGCTACACCGGTTGCGTTAATCAGATCCAGATAGGCGGCGGCAAGGCCAATATTGTGACCATTAAGCCAACGCCTTTTTGGCAGTAACCCGGTAAAATGATCAGGCATGAGCGAAGTGTCTACATCGGTGCCGATAATACGAAACTGTTTTGCCGCCTGGCTTGCTTGCACAAGATCACGCACAACACCAGATATGGCCCCAGCATTTGACGGGCTGAACCGCTCTTTGGCGGGCAATAAAATATCAATTTTCGGGGCGGGTGAAATAGATGTCAGGGGCACAATCACAGCTTTGTATCAATGATAGGGATATGGCCAATGGCCGATAGCATTGCTATTCTATTGCAACGCACGCTGGATACAATATGTTAGTGTCTGTCGGTATGAAAAACTGCACCGGCAGACCCAAAACCGCCATTTTATCTGAGCTGTCTGAAATGCAATCTAATCCTACACCATCCCCGCAACGCCTGCTGGTGATCAAGCATGGGGCGTTGGGTGATATCGTTCAAGGGTTTGGTGCGTTTGCAAGTCTTCGGGCTGGACACCCTGACGCGCATATCGCGCTTTTGACAACGTCACCCTTTGTTGAATTGGCAAAGATGATGCCATGGTTTGACGAGGTGTTGGTTGACCGCCGTGCGGGCATCGTGCATCTGCTGGAAAGTTGGCGGATGCGCAGACTAATTCGTGGCAACTGGGACATGATTGTTGATTTGCAATGCAGTCAGCGTACAGCGCGCTATTTTCAGTTTTTTGCACGGCCAGATACAAGATGGATCGGCACGGCCAAAGGCTGTTCAGATCCGTGTCCCGATTTTACTGGCGTTAATAATTACCAGCGCATGCACATTGCCGCAGAAATGGCTGGCGGCGCGCCAGCTATACCCGGTTTAGACTGGTTGCTGGATGGGGCGGGCTCCGGTTTTATGCACATATTGGCGGAAAAACTGACGCAACCATACGCGGTATTAGTGCCGGGATGTTCGCTTGCTAAACCAGAAAAACGCTGGCCTGCGGAAAATTTTGCCGCGCTGGCCAGACGATTTAACGACGAAAACATTTCAGTTGTTTTGACTGGAACAGTGGCAGACAAAGATGTTGTTGACATGGTACAATCGCTGGCACCTGACGCCATCAATTTATGCGGTCAAACCAGCATTGCCGACCTTGCCAGACTATATGCTTCAGCCGTGTCGATTGTTGGTAATGACACAGGCCCGGTGTTTCTGGCCGCCGCAACTGGTGCGCCGACCATAATGGTTATGGGACCAGACACAAACCCATCCATGTCTGCACCAACCGGGCCGTGTTGTGACTGGGTGCAGGGCGCACCAATCACCGAAGTGCGCGTTGATGATGTATGGCACGCTCGCCAGCGCCTTGCCAGTTAATGTGCACGGTCAAACGGCCTTAAAATGATGATCCGGGCTGCGTCAGGAACAAGCGCTCTTCCTCGGTAGATGGCCGCCCTAAAATTGCATTGCGATGCGGAAATCTACCGAATCTGGCGATAATGTCACGGTGCGCAACAGCATAATCATAGGTCAATTTGCCGGCATGTGCCTGAAACAGGGGGAGGGAGGCCTCTTGAATGGCCAAATCTTCGCTATGCATCATTGGCATTAACATAAAACGCCGCCAATTTTCGTCTGGATGCGCGATGTAATCGCGTTCCACACAGCGCAGACTAAGCGCCAATGCCATCTCATCACCAGAAAATGCCCGTGCGCTGTCACGAAATATATTGCGGGTAAACTGGTCAAGTACAAGGATCAAGGCTAGGCACCCGGCGCTGTCATTTGCCCAATGGTCACATTTGCCGGCAAGGGCGTCTTTTACAGTGCCTGCAAATTGTTGCGCGATGCGCGCGTCAAATGCCGGATCTTTTTTAAACCATGATTCTGGCGGTGTATCGGTAAACCAAAACGCCAATACATCCTGATCTGATGGTTTTTGGGGCATTGGTCATTATCCTGAATGAACTATGTTGAAACGGCTGTTCCACATCATGTTAAATCACTTTACCCGGATTCATAAGATTTTTAGGATCCAATGCCGATTTAATGGACCGCATTGTGGTGAGGATCGCCGGGCTTTTCACTTTGGCGAGTTGGTCGCGTTTTAGCTGGCCAATTCCGTGTTCCGCACTGATGGAGCCTTTATATTTGGCAATATTGCCATAGAGCAAATCATATAATTCTGGTGTTTTTGCATCAAAATCAGGATCGCCACCAGCCGCTTGAACAAGATTAAAATGCAAATTGCCATCGCCTAAATGGCCATAGCCGCAGATACGTATGTTGGGGTCAATGGCTTTTATGCCTGCCACCATATCGGCGTAAAAATCGGCAATCGCCGATTGCGGTAAGGCCACATCTGAGCGGGCCACCTTGCCAGCAAGCTTATGCGATTCAGGCGCGGTTTCACGTACATCCCACAAGGCGTCACGCTGGGCATCACTGCTGGCGATTGTGGCGTCGATAACCAGCCCATCTTCAAAAGCTGTTTCCAACACATCTTCCATAATCTGGCGGATCGGCGTGTTGCCATTGCCATCTACCTGATTGCTGGCTGGGTTGGTACTGCCAATTTCCATCAATACATTCATCGCGCCAATGGTGGCCAGTGGTTGCGGAATTTTAGGAAAATATTCAAATAAAACATGCAATATATCGGCAGGGATCAATTCAAAGGCCTCAACCATCCCGCCAGATGCCGCTTGTACCCGGTGCAAAAGCTCAACCGCGGCACTAACATCACGCACCTCGGCAAAGGCTGTGCTACGTGCCACCGGTTTGGGAAATAACCGCATGGTGGCGGCGGTGATGACCCCCAATGTGCCTTCAGACCCGATGAACAGATTCTTCAGATCATAGCCGGTATTGTCTTTGCGTAATCCGCTGAGCAATTCAATGACCTCGCCGCCCATCAGCACAACTTCAAGTCCAAGGGTTAATTGCCGGGTGGTGCCATAGCGCACAACATTCAACCCCCCGGCATTCGTACCAAGATTGCCGCCAATGGTGCAGCTCCCCTTGGCCGCCAGATTAAGCGGAAAATAAAGGCCAGCATCATCCGCCTTGTCTTGAAGTGTTTGCAGGATACATCCGGCTTCAACAGTCATCGACATATTCTGCTTGTCAATCTGCCGAATTTTATTCATGCGGCGCAGTGATAATAGAATCGTTTGGCCACTGGCATCGGGCGTTGCCCCACCCATAAAACCCGTGTTGCCGCCCTGCGGCACGACAATAATGTTATGTTTGTCTGCATAGGCAAGCACCGCCGAGACCTGATCCGTGTTTTCTGGCAAGGCAACGGCGTGCGCTTTGCCATGATAGCGGCTGTGCCAATCTGACAGAAATGGCGCTGTATCATCATCATTGTGCAATACGGCCTTGGTGCCCAACATGGATACAAGGTCTTTGATAATAATGTCAGATGTCATTTCAGGCATGATCGCGCCGTCCTCGGGCTGTTAAATGATGTGTCGGTATTTGCTGGTCAGATAAATACCAGTCTCGCAAGATATTAGGACTGAAAAAAAGCCTTTGCAAATCATCTTAGCGTCTATTTTGTCGCGCCTAATGGTCAATCGCGCGGTGCGGCGGCGCGTTGCAAACGGTCATTAATCGCTTCACCAATGCCATCTTGGGGGATGGGGGCAATGGCAATTTTCCGCTTTGTACCAGTTGTGACAGCGTCAGCTTGGTGTAGCATGGCAAATAAATTGGCGGCGGCCTCGCGCATGTTACCGGCTGGGCTTAGCGATAAAGACAGTTGGCCAGCGCCGGGTACCGGGCCAAATCCGATCAATTCTTCATCTCCTTGCTGGGATGTGGCATTCAGCCTGACGCTCGCATCTGGGGCATAATGGCTGTGCAACTGTCCGGGGGCCAAAGGTTGGTCGCTATCGGATAATGCATCAACATCGCGTATAGGGCAGTCCAATCCAGCAGAATGAAGCGCTGTTTCAATGGCTTTGCGGGAAATGCCACCGGGCCGCAATAAAACCGGGGCGGCCCCGCTACAATCAATGATTGTTGATTCAAGGCCGTTTTCACAGGGGCCGCCATCAAGGATCAGGTCAATTTTACCGGCAAGGCCAGCATGTACATGATGCGCCGTGCTGGGGCTGATCCGGCCCGATGGGTTGGCGCTTGGTGCAGCGATCGGCATATCACAGATTGCCAATAATTTTTGTGCCTGTTCATGGGCTGGCACCCGCACTGCAATTTTATCCAGCCCGGCGGTTGTCAGCATGGCAACCGGACAGTCTTTGGTCCGGTCCAAAACAAGGGTTAAGGGACCGGGCCAAAAGCAATCGGCCAAAATAGTCGCAAAATCAGTCT
>CAJWSS010000055.1:0-9406 GCA_913045915.1 uncultured Alphaproteobacteria bacterium
TCTTCAGCTGGAACGTCAGCGGCGGCTTCAGCAGCCACAGCTTCCGCCGCTGGGGCCTCAGCTGAGGTTTCTTCAGCTGGCGTGTCTTCGGCTGGTGCATCAGTGGCGGCTTCAGCAGCAGTGGCTTCGGCAGCGGCAGCAGCAGCTTCGGCGGCCGCGGCTTCACGCTCGGCGCGCTTCTTGCCGGGGGCTGATTTCTTTGGCTGGTCGCGCAGTACCGGCGCCGCCATCAAACCGGCAGACGCCAGCATTTTATGCACACGTTCGGTTGGCTGTGCGCCTTTGCTCATCCAAAAGCTGATACGCTCACCATTTAATGTCAGACGCTGTTCATGATCTTTTGGCACCATTGGGTTGTAAGTGCCTACCCGTTCAACATAACGCCCGTCACGCGGTGCTGATGCTTCGGCAACAACGATTCTGTAAAATGGACGTTTTTTCGCGCCGCCACGTGCTAGTCTGATTTTCAAAGCCATGATTTAAATCCTCTCATCGGCAATAGTCACATAATAAAATTTACTTCTTTTTCCCGCTAGGCTTACCGCCCAGGCCCGGCAATCCATTCGGCGTTCCACCACCTAACAAACCACCTAATCCTTTACCTAATCCGCCAGCACCAAGCCCGCGCGATAATGCATTCAAATCCGGCATGCCTGCACCCGGCGCACCGCCCATGCCGCCACCTAGGCCGCCACCCATCATGGCTTTCATCGCCGCGGCGCCGGTTTTGCCACCCAGCTTTTTCATCATACGCGCCATATCTTGATATTGTTTGACCAGCTTATTGACATCTTGCACGCTGGTACCAGATCCGGCGGCGATTCGTTTGCGGCGTGACGCGTTCAGCAGGCCAACCGATACCCGCTCTTTCTTGGTCATGGATAAAATGATGGCTTCCTGACGCTTGATCATCGAATCATCAATGCCGGCCGCCGCGATTTGTTTCTGCATTTTGCCTATGCCCGGCAACATGCCCATCAACCCACCAAGGCCGCCCATCTTTTGCAACTGACGTATTTGCGTCAGAAAATCATTCATATCAAACTGGCCCTTGGCCATCCGGCGGGCCATGCGCTCGGCTTCTTCGGCCTCAATCGCCTCTGACGCTTTTTCAACAAGCGCCACCACATCACCCATATCA
Source organism: uncultured Alphaproteobacteria bacterium (assembly GCA_913045915.1). Taxonomy (GTDB): domain Bacteria; phylum Pseudomonadota; class Alphaproteobacteria; order Puniceispirillales; family Puniceispirillaceae; genus UBA3439. The sequence continues at coordinate 1,142 of CAJWSS010000055.1, forward strand.
AGGATACGGCCAGCAAGGCGCGCCGGGTCAAATTCTTCCAGCGCGTCCTGTTTTTCCCCAACACCTGCGAGCTTGATCGGGCATCCGGTGATATGCCGCATCGACAGCGCGGCCCCGCCACGTGCGTCACCATCCAGCCGGGTCAGGGCAATGCCGGTCACGCCAATGGCTTTATGAAAGGCTTCGGCGGTATTCACCGCGTCTTGACCAGTCATCGCGTCCGCCACCAGCAAAATTTCATGCGGGTTGGTGATTTTCTTGATATCGCGCAATTCCGCCATCAGGGCTTCGTCGATGCTCAGCCGTCCTGCGGTATCCAGAATCAAAACATCATAGGCCTGTAGCTTGGCAACTTGCAGGGCGCGTTTTGCGATTTGCGCCGGGGTTTCTGAATCGGCTTCAGGCAACACCCCGGCTTCGGCTTGCTCACCCAACAAACGCAATTGTTCACGCGCCGCCGGCCGCGTCATATCAAGTGACGCCACCATCACTTTTTTACGCTCGCGGGTTTTCAGCCGCAATGCCAGCTTACCCGCAGTGGTGGTTTTGCCGGACCCTTGCAAACCCGCCATCAAAATCACCGCTGGTGGGTTGGTGGCAATATTCAACGGCGCCGCATCACCACCAAGCATTTCAACCAGCGCATCATGCACAATCTTGATGACTTGCTGGTCCGGCCGGACCGACCGCAAACTTGCAACGCCAACAGCCTCGGTGCGCAGTTTTTCGATAAAGCTCTTAACAACCGGCAAGGCCACATCAGCATCAAGCAAGGCCAGACGGACTTCGCGCAACGCGGCATCGACATCAGCCTCAGACAGCGCGCCACGCTTGGCAAGCCCGTCAAAAACCGTCTGTAATTTGCCTTTTAATGTTTCAAACATGAAACCCGTTCCAGATTGTCTGCCATCTTAAATTTCTATCAGTCTTACCAGATTTTGTGACATATAAAGGATACTGCACCCGTGCTCGAAAACTTCAAGGACGCGTGGAACCCGTTAAGGTCGTGATGTCTGGCAATGGCCTGATTTGTGACACAGCTATTGCGCTTTTTGCGCTGGATTGTCAAGAATAACCCATGTTTTTTATTTTATCGAAAACTCTGGGGCTGTTACTTGAACCCTTAGTCATTCCTTATTTGTGCCTGATATGCGCTGTGCTGGCATTTTGGCGGCGGCGGCGGTTTTTAGGCCGGTTCTTTGTAACTACAGCGATTTTACTGCCCTTGTTTTATGGGGTCATCCCCCTGTCAAGCCAACCATTGCGCTTCCTTGAAAACCATAGCAAACCAGCCGACCTGACTGACCGTCAGATTGATGGCATCATTGTTTTGGGGGGATTTACCGGTGATGGCGTTGTGGCTGAAAGCCGCGGTCAAGCCAATTTAGGGCCAGCGGCAGAACGGTTTACCGCGGCGCTCCAATGGCATCAAAAATTTCCCACCAAGCCACTGGTATTTAGCGGGTTTTCTGGGCGGCTTGTGCCAGATGGTGCCAGCGAGGCCGACATCGTTAAACAATTGTTGGATGATCTAACGATCGATCAAACCCACATTTTATTCGAGAATAAAAGCCGCAACACCTATGAAAACGCCCTCTATAGCTATGATCTGATGGCGCCAACGCCCGGGTCCCACTGGATTTTAATCACCTCGGCGGCGCATATGCCGCGGGCTATTGGCAGTTTTCGAGCTGTCGGGTGGAGTGGTATTCTGGGCTATCCAGTCGATTACCAAACGCCAGAGACAGGCTATAGCCGCTATTGGGATATCGGCCATGGCACCGGCCTGATTGGCAGAGCGCTGCATGAATATGCTGGCTTGCTAGTCTATTGGCTTAGCGGCCGCAGTACAGCGTTTCTGCCGTCTTAATCCTGACGGCCTGTAACACCGGTCAAGGCGTTGGCAAATTCCTGTGCGTCAAATGGTTGCAAATCGTCAGCCCCTTCACCCACCCCGACCGCATGAACTGGTAGCCCAAATTCTTCGGCAAGCGCCACCACAACACCGCCTTTGGCAGACCCATCAAGTTTGGTCACAATAAGCCCGCTGACATCGGCCGCCTGCTGAAACGCCTTGACCTGGCTGAGCGCGTTCTGCCCGACAGTGCCATCCAAAACAATCACCGAATCATGCGGTGCGGACGCATCCAATTTTCTGATCACCCGCACAATTTTTGCCAGTTCATCCATTAATTCAGTGCGGTTTTGCAACCGTCCAGCGGTATCAATAATCAGAATATCCGCCTGTTCTTTTTGTGCCTTTTCAAGCGCCGCATAAGCCAGTGCCGCCGCATCGCCGCCCTGATCACCAGCAATCACCTGTGTACCGGTCCGGTCCCCCCAAATTTGCAATTGTTCAATGGCGGCGGCACGGAAGGTGTCACCAGCCGCCAACATGACGGTCTTGCCTTGCTGATGCCACTGCTGTGCCAACTTGCCAGCCGTTGTGGTCTTGCCTGACCCATTGACGCCTACTAACAGCAAAACATGCGGCCGATGCATCGGATCGGGCACAAGCGGTGTGGCGACCGGATGCAAAATCTCTGCAATCGCATCGGCCAATGCCGCCGCTAAACTATCTGATGTCACCGGCCCATCAAATTTATGTTTGCGCATGGCATCGGCCAGCCGGGCGGCTGATTTTGTCCCGAGATCAGCACCAATCAGCGCATCCTCTACCTCTTCAAGCGATGCGGCATCAAGTTTCGTTGCCCCCATCAAAGATGACAAGCTGGTCAGTGATTTGAGCGATTCGGATACTTTTTGGCTTGATTTGCTCAACCCTTGTTTCAGTTTTTGAAGCCAACCCATACTCTTCACCCTGCGTTAAACGGCATGCGCCAGCAACATATCCTGATCGCGCCGGTAAATTTTCACATCAACCAGACTAGAGGCTGGCACGAACGGCTGATCAAGCCGGATTTTTGCGAAATTTTTGCCATGCCCGACATTGCCGGATTCGACCAGCATTCTGTCTGTCGTGCCAATGGCAGTTTCTAGATGCTGGTGAAGCTGGGCCTTGCCAAGCTCACGTAATGCGCCCGCACGTTGTTTAATCACCGCCGCGTCAAGCTGCGGCATCGCGGCCGCTGGCGTTGACTGGCGCGGTGAATAGGGAAACACATGCAAATAGCTGATACCTGCGTCTTTGATCATCGTCATTGTTTGCTGATGGGCCGCGTCGCTTTCAGTTGGAAATCCGGCGATAATATCAGCCCCAAATGCCACATCCGGGCGCCGGCGGCGCGCTTCGTCACAAAACCGTATGATATCGCGGCCAAGATGGCGCCGCTTCATACGCCGCAAAATCAAATCATCACCATGTTGCGCTGAAATATGCAGATGCGGCATCAGGCGGGACTCTTCTGCCAAAACATCCATCAATTCAGCGTCAGGTTCGGCCGGGTCGAGCGAAGACAGGCGCAATCGGGGCAAATCTGGCACCTCGCGCAACAATCGCCTGACCAGATGACCAAGCCGCGGCCGGCCGGCCATATCACTGCCCCATGACGTGATATCAACACCGCTAAGGACAATTTCCTGACACCCATTCGCCACCAGCTGGCGCGCCGCCGAAATAATATCTGTGGCAGGCGATGACCGGTTATTACCGCGCCCATAGGGAATGACGCAAAATGTACAGCGGTGGTCACACCCTTGCTGTACCTGCAAAAACGCACGTGTATGGCCAACAAAATGATCAACCATATGCGATGCTGTCTCGCGCAGTTCCATCACATCACTGACCAGTAAATCTGCTGCCGTACCCGCCGCAAGTTCCGCCCAGCTATGCGGTTGCAATTTATCGTGATTGCCAACGACATGTGACACTTCGGGCATTGCCGCCCACCCGTCTGGATCAATTTGTGCGGCACAACCCGTCACAATAATTTGCACATCGGGATTTTCACGGCGCGCTTTGCGGATGGCTTGGCGCGCCTGCCGTTCTGCTTCAGCTGTGACCGCACAGGTGTTAAAAATAATAGCGTCCTGCAAACCGGCGGCGCCCGCCTGTTCACGCATCACTTCTGATTCCCAAATATTTAACCGGCAACCAAATGTCTGAATTTCGGGTTGATTACGCCGTGCCATCATACCGCTCTTAGGCATTGGTCAAGCGCGTCAGACAGCTGGCCGCGGCATACATAGGCAACCGGCCCTTGCATAATCACCCGGCCGGACTCGGTGCCATCATCCTGCCAATCAATGGTGACCATACCGCCATCCATGACAATTTCATTCACCCGGCCAGACAAGCCCGCCCGGTGCGCCGCCACACCAACTGCCGACGCCCCACTGCCACAGGCCAGCGTGATGCCGCCGCCGCGTTCCCACACCCGCATACGAAAGCGATTGGCACCAAGGTGATGCACAAATGAAATATTTGCCCGATCAGGAAATAGCGGATGGGATTCCAAAACCGGGCCAATCCGCGCCAGATCCACCGCCTCGGCGTCATCGACAAACAGCACCGCATGCGGGTTACCAAGTGAATGACAAATGGCTGGCACTGGGGCGGGCGGGCCAAGATCAACCGCCAATGTATCCATTTGACTGGCCAACGGCACATCCTGCCAGCCCAAATAGGCCGGCCCCATATCGACCGCGATATCGCCGGTTTTTGCATCACGCCGGGCCAGCAATACACCAGCGGCCGTTTCTATCGAGGTGGCAGAACTGCCAGCTGGCATCACAAAATCTGCAACACAGCGGGTGCCATTGCCGCAGGCGGCGGCCGCAGAGCCATCACTGTTTAGAATCTCCATAAATACATCAGCCTTGGTTGACGGACGGATCACCAGAATCTGGTCGCACCCGATCCCAAAATGCCGATCAGCAAGCCGCCGGGCGGCTGTCGGGCTGATCTTATCAGGTACAGCATTCGCCGGGTCGCGGGCATCAAACACAATGAAATCATTGCCAAGGCCATGCATTTTCAAAAATTCAGTCATAGCTCAGCATATAGCTTGTTTTCGCGCCGGGCGAAAGTCCCTAGCACCACAGGATTAGAAGCAACTATGCCAATCAAATAGTGATCACCACCGGCACATGATCGGATGGTTTTTCAGCACTGCGCAAGGCCCGGTGGATCGACACATCTTGCACGCTATCAGCAAGATCATGGCTCACCCAGATATGGTCTAGCCGTCTGCCCCGGTCACTCGCCGCCCAGTCTCTGGCACGATATGACCACCAGGAATATAGTTTGGCATCAGCCCCAAAATAGCCGCGCACAGCATCATGCCACCCGCCATCGGCAATCAGTTTTTTCAGCGCGTCTGTTTCCACTGGCGTATGGCTGACAACTTTCAATAATTGCTTTGATGACCAGACATCTTCGGCAAGTGGCGCAATATTGAGATCACCCACCAAAATCTGCCGCTTCGGTCGGTTGGTCAGAAAATGCTGGGTCATGTCATCAATGAATTGCAACTTATGGGCAAATTTCGGGTTTTCATCTGGATCAGCAACATCACCGCCAGCCGGCACATAAAAATTGTCAATCCGCACGCCATCAGCGGTGACTGCCGCGATATGCCGACAATCTGATTTGCCTGCCCACGCCTTATGCTGACTGTCACGCAATGGCGCGCGGGCAATGATCGCCACCCCATTATAGCTTTTTTCACCGCGAAACACCTGATGCGGCCACCCGGCTTCGGCAAATGCCGCCGCTGGAAAATATTGATCCTCGGTCTTGGTTTCCTGCAGACATAAAACATCTATATCGGCGTCTTTTAAAAACTGAAGCACAAGCGGCAAACGTAACCGCACTGAATTGATATTCCATGTCGCTAATTTCATCAAAAATGCCCTTGGTCTAACATGATCTGACTTTATTGATTAAGATAATTTGGCAGGCTGAATTCGGCATTTTCGACAGGCAGACCAAACGCCATATTTTGCAGTGTCACGCTGGTTTTTACACCCGCCACATCTTCCACAATCCATCGGCGTAGCTGAAACGGGCGGTCAGTAAATTCCAATGTCAGACGCCCCGCCCCTTCACCATTATCTTTATTGATGGCAATTTGCGTGATACCGCCAGCACGCGCAGTCACGATGGTTTCATAGCCGGCTGGCCGCAAGGAAACCGGATCGGTCAAAATCAGCGAAAGCGGCGTTTCACTGATCGGATAGCTGGTCACGCGGCGCTCATCTGGCTGATCGACATGAAGCCAGACCGAGGAGGTGATCAAATTGAGTGCCGGCACACCGTCATAGGTAATTTTCAGGCGGCTTGGCCGGCGCATCACAATTTTGCCTTCTGCCGCCGATCCATCCGAGGCAATTTGCGTGAAATCAGCCCGCATCGTTGTGACATTTGCAAACCAGTTTTCAGCCTGCTGAACAGCATCAGCGCGGACTGCCGGGCTATAGCCCATCAACAGTGACAAGATGAATACCGCTAGATGCCGCCAGCGTTTGGCGTGCCGGGCCACCACGGTCATTACAGCCCCCCGTGATCAGCATCATTGCTGATTAGCACATCGCGCTTGCCGACATGGTTGGCGGCACTGATCACACCATTGCGTTCCATATCTTCAATGATCGTGGCGGCGCGGTTATAGCCAATTTTTAAATGCCGCTGGACAAAACTTGTCGAGGCTTTTTGCTCTCTTACCACAAGCTGGACCGCTTGTTCATATAAGCTATTACCCGTTGGCATCTCGCCGCCGCCCGATACATCGGCGTCTTCAACCGGATCTTCGACCACCCGGTCGTCATATTCCGGCTCGCCCTGTTGGCGCAGGAAATTCGCCACCGCTTCGACCTCGCCATCATCGACAAATGGGCCATGCACCCGTACCACCCGGCCGCCACCTTCCATAAACAACATATCACCGCGGCCCAACAGCTGTTCGGCACCTTGTTCGCCTAAAATTGTGCGGCTATCAATTCTTGACGTGACCTGAAAACTGATCCGGGTGGGGAAATTTGCCTTAATGGTGCCGGTGATCACATCAACAGACGGCCGCTGGGTGGCCATGATGACATGAATGCCAGCCGCCCGTGCCATCTGCGCCAGCCGCTGGACCGCGGCTTCGATTTCCTTGCCGGCCACCAGCATCAGATCGGCCACCTCATCAATGATCACCACAATAAATGGCAGTGGGGCGAGGTCGAGCACCTCTTCTTCATGCACAGGTTTGCCGGTTTCTGGGTCAAACCCGGTTTGCACACGCCGGGTCAGCACTTCGCCTTTTGCCCGGGCTTCTGCCAGACGTTCATTATAGCCGGTGATATTGCGCACACCCATTTTGGCCATGTTGCGATAACGGTTTTCCATCTCACGCACCGCCCATTTCAGCGCGGTTACCGCCTTTGACGGGTCAGTCACAACCGGGCTCAACAGATGCGGGATACCGTCATAAACGGATAATTCGAGCATTTTTGGGTCAATCATGATCATCCGGCAGGTATCTGGCGTATGCCGGTACAGCATCGAGAGAATCATCGCGTTAATACCAACTGACTTGCCTGACCCGGTGGTACCCGCCACCAATAAATGCGGCATTTTGGCCAGATCAACAATCACTGGTGCGCCGGCAATGTCTTTGCCCAGCGCCATTGGCAAATTGGCTTGATCCTGCGCCCAGCTTTGATCGTCTAAGATATCGCGCAACATAACAGTTTGGCGGTCATCATTTGGCAATTCGATACCGATCACATTTTGCCCCGGTACCACCGCGACACGCACTGAAATGGCGCTCATCGAACGGGCGATATCATCTGCAAGCGAAATCACCCGCTGTGACTTGGTGCCGGGCGCTGGATTCAGATCATATCTGGTAACCACCGGCCCATAGCGCACATCCGCGATCGACCCATTGACGCTGAAATCAGACAACACATTTTCCAGCGCTTCGGCGCGTTCCTGCAACGCTTGTTTTGATGGCCCGGACAAGGCCTTGCCGGGGGCATTTAACAGGCGGGCGGGCGGCAGTTGGAAACTGCCACTGCCGGAAAAATCAAGACTGTCCTGACGGCTGTCTTTTTTAGCTGATTTTGTCGCTTTGGCCGGGCGCGGCGCCGCATTTGCGGTGCCGACCAGCACTGGTTCTTGACGGGTTTTGGGGGCTGATTTGGCGCGCCGCGGCGCCGGTGCCTGCGGGTTGGCTTGCGACCGTTTTGACATCATTTTGTGGCCTATCTGCCGCAATTTTGCGGCACCTGCCGCGGCCAGTGATACCGGCTTTTGGACCACTGCCCATTCGCGCCGCGACAATGCCGCCACCCAAATCCATAAAACCGCCCCCAAAA
>CAJWSS010000056.1:0-9379 GCA_913045915.1 uncultured Alphaproteobacteria bacterium
TATCACTCAGCATGACGATCTGCAAGCCAAACGATATAAAACTGCATATTTCATCCGGCGAAAAATTGCTTGGATTGGATATTGGCAAAAAAACCATTGGATTGGCGTTGAGTGACGCTAGTCTAAAAATTGCCTCGCCGGTGAAGATATTATACCGCAAGAAATTCACCCCTGATATGGCGCATCTGCTGGAATTTGCCGACTCGCAAAGCGTTGGCGGGCTTGTGCTTGGTTGGCCGGTGAACATGGATGGCAGTCCTGGCCCACGCTGTGACTCGGTACGGGATTTTGCGCATGCCCTGATGAAAATTCGTGACATACCCATTGTGTTTCAGGATGAACGCCTGTCAACACAAGCGGTGGAAACAGCCATGCTGGCCGCCGATATGACCCGTGCCAAGCGAGCAGAACGCCGCGATGCGCTTGCCGCCTGTTGGATTTTGCAATCATTTCTGGATTATCTGCAGGATCATCACATCACGGCTGACACTCAAACAGCCCCATAACACCGCCTGTTCACCAGCTTAAATTAACGCTAGACCAGTGACCGGAGTTAGGCTAATAGACTGACTTCATGATCAAGCCAACACCGAACGCGAATAATGGCCACGGCCAGCCCGAAGCGGCGCGTCTTTCAAGCCGCCATCTTCTCGGTATTGAGGGCATGTCGCCAATAGAAATCCGCGCATTGCTAGATCGCGGCAACTATTTTGCAGATCATCCGACAGACAGCACCAGCACTGCTTTGCACGGCAAAACCATTGTCAATTTATTTTACGAAAACTCAACGCGCACCCGCACATCATTTGAACTGGCGGCAAAGCGGCTTGGGGGGTCGGTGTTGAATATTGCGGTTGCCGGATCATCGGTAAAAAAAGGCGAAACGTTGCTGGATACGGCAACCACGCTAAATGCCATGCACCCGGATATTCTGGTGGTGCGTCACAATTGCTCTGGCGCGGCTAGACTGCTCAGCCAGCATGTTGATGCGGCGGTGATTAATGCTGGTGATGGCCGCCACGAACACCCCACACAGGCATTGCTGGACGCGCTGACAATCCGGCGGCGCATTGGCCATATTGAAGGGCTGACCGTGGCAATTTGCGGTGATATCGCCAATAGCCGTGTGGCCCGCTCAAACATTCATTTGCTCAGCACGCTTGGAGCGAAAATTCGCCTTGTCTGCCCAGCAACCCTGCTACCAGCCGCGATTGACCAGATGGGGGTTGACGTTTACACCGACATGGAAAGCGGCATTGCTGACGCAGATATTGTAATGATGTTGCGGCTGCAGACCGAACGCATGGCTGGCACTGAAACCCCGTCACAGCGCGAATATTTCAACCTGTTTGGATTGAACAAGGACAAGTTGAACCGGGTCGCACCGAAAGCTCTGATCATGCATCCCGGCCCGATGAACCGCGGCGTAGAGATTGACTCAGCCATCGCCGATGACGTTGAAAAAAGCCTGATCCATATTCAGGTGGAGATGGGTGTTGCCGCGCGCATGGCCTGCCTTGAGGCTGTTTCAATGGGGGCCGCATGAGCATTTTACGTTTTTACAATGCGCATATTATTGACCCGTCACAATCTATCGATGGCATGGGCTTTATTGATATTGCCGATGGCAAAATATCAGATCTGCAGCTTGGCCAGCCTGCCGGCAATGATGCTTGTGACAAAGTGACTGACTGCAAGGGCGCGGTATTAGCCCCGGGGCTTGTCGATATGCGCGTGCAATCGGCTGATCCAGGCGCTGAACATCTAGAATCCCTATCCACATTGCTGGCCGCCGCGGCGAAAGGCGGTATCACCGCCCTTGCCTGTTTACCGAACACAAGACCCGTCATTGACGAGGCCAGTGCCATTGATTCTTTGTGTTTGCGGGCGTCTCGCATTGGCGGGCCACGCTTGTCGGCATATGGCGCCGCGACCAAGGGCTTACTTGGCACCGAAATGGCCGAGCTTGGACTGATGGCAGATGCGGGTGCGATTGGGTTTACCAACGGCACAAGCTCGATTGCCGATAGCCTAACGATGCGGCGCCTGTTGGCCTATACCAGCATGCTTGACCGCCCATTCATCCAACATTGTGAGGACCCGAGCCTCAGTGAGAATGGTGAGATGAATGAAGGCGAAACATCCACCCGGCTTGGCTTAATTGGCATGCCATCCGAAGCAGAAGTGATCATTCTTGACCGTGATTTGCATCTGGTCCGGCGAAGCGGTGCACGGTATCATGTGGCACATATCTCAACACGGGCAGCCATTGAGTCGGTGCGGCGTGCCAAAGCTGAAGGTCTAGCCGTGACCGCCGACACAGCACCGCCCTATTTTCTGTTAAATGAACTGGCCGTCAGCACCTATGACACGGCGTTTAAATTATCCCCCCCGTTAAGAAGCGAAGATGACCGCCAAGCGGTGATCGAGGGATTGGCTGACGGCACTATTGATGCGGTCGCTTCAGACCATATGCCGGTTGACCGTGATGCGAAAACCCAGCCATTTGGCCCGGCGGCCCCCGGCGCATCTGGCGTTGATACGCTGTTGGCGCTCACCCTCACATTGGTGCATCAAAATCATATTTCATTAAGCCGGGCGATTGAACTTCTCAGCTTGGCCCCATCAACCATTCTGGATATTGAAGGCGGTACCTTAATGCCGGGGGCGGCGGCCAATTTTATCTTGTTCCGGCCAGACAGCAGTTGGATCATCAAAGGCGCCAATTTTGCTTCGAATTCGCGCATTACACCGTTTGAATCGCACCCAGTTCAAGGTGTTGTTGACCGCACCTATATTGACGGCGCGCAGGCCTATCCACCGGTTGAATTGACCTGATCTGGATGGCGATATGATGCTGACCTCGTCATTTTTAACCATTATCCTGATTGTCGCCGCCTATGGCATTGGCAGCATTCCCTTTGGCTTGATTTTCACCAAATTAGCCGGGCGCGGTGATATCCGCACCATTGGCAGTGGCAATATTGGCGCGACCAATGTGTTGCGCACTGGCAGTCGCAAATTAGCTGTACTGACATTGATTTTTGATGCTGGCAAGGGCGCGGTGGCCGTGGTGGCCGCCACTTATTTTGCTGATGCACATAGCGCCGCATTTGTCGGGCTTGTGGTTGTCATTGGTCATTGTTTTCCGGTCTGGCTGAAATTTGCCGGCGGCAAGGGCGTTGCCACTAGCCTCGCTGTGTTTGCCGCGTTAGATTTGCGGCTTGGCGCGGTGTTTGTGATTGTCTGGCTAGTTACCGCATTTGTGTCACGTTATTCATCCTTGGCAGCCTTGTGCGCTGTTCTTGCCGTGACAGCTGGTGGCTTTGTTCTACTGGATGATCTGATCAGCCAAATCAGCATTTTACTGCTAAGCGCCCTGGTGTGGACCCGCCATCATCAAAATATTGGACGTTTACTGGCTGGCACTGAAACAAAAATTGGCGCGAAATAAAGCGGGCTGAGGCGTGGTCTCCTAACGCCATTTTATTAACTGTTTGTTAATATTTCGCCTTTATAAATCTGTTTATGGATCAAGCCGAACAGATGGCCCGGTTACGGTTAATCAGGACGCGTAACATTGGCCCGATGACCTATGGTCTGCTGATGCGGCGCTATGGTTCGGCCACGGATGCAGTGGCCGCTATTCCGGCTATGGCTAAACGGGGCGGCAGGCATATATCTCTGGCTAGCCTTACCAGCGCAAAAGCAGAACTGGAACTGATAGACGCGACGGGCGCGATATTATTATTATGGCGCGACAGTGAATATTATCCAGATCGTTTGGCCCAGTATGATGATGCCCCCGCCTGCGTCACAGCAAAAGGCAATCTGCATCTTCTGAACCAGCCAATGATTGCGATTGTCGGGGCGCGGAATGCCTCGATCAATGCGCAACGCCACGCCCAAAAAATGGCCGCTGAACTTGGTCAAAATGGGTATATTATCGTATCTGGCATGGCCCGTGGCATTGACACTGCTGCCCATCGCGGTGCTTTACCGACCGGCACCATTGGCGTTGTGGCTGGCGGCATTGATATGATTTACCCGCCTGAAAACGCAGATCTGTTTGACCAAGTAGCGGCAACCGGCTTGTTGCTGGCAGAAATGCCACCCGGCACGCATCCGACACCACGCCATTTTCCAATTCGTAACCGGGTAATTGCCAGTCTGGCACTTGGTGTTGTTGTCGCCGAAGCCGCGCACCGGTCCGGGTCACTGATCACAGCAAGAGAAGCCGCCGACCGTGGCAGCGATGTTATGGCGGTGCCAGGATCGCCGCTCAACCCACGCTCTAACGGGTGCAGCCGGCTGATCCGTGACGGTGCCACTTTGGTACAAAATGCCGCCGATGTGATCAAATGTATCAGCCGCCAAACAAATGTTGAAATGCCACCCTCGGCGCCTGAATGGACTGATGGAATGCGCCAAACCATAGACCAGACGGCTGTCGACAATGTGCGCGAGTCCCTGTTGCGGGATTTGTCATTTGACCCGGTGACTATTGATGATTTAATTGGCTGGTACGAACAGCCCGCACCGGTTGTCTGGGCGGCTATTTTGGAACTGGAAATCGCCGGTCTTGTGACCCGGCATTATGGCAATCGCGTGGCGCGTATCGCCCAGCAATAGTCTGTCGCTTCATCAAAAAATCGCCAGATGTTTTGACAAAAAGCTTTTTTAGCTTTATCGCATGCGGTTCATTCATGTATAGGACACCCCATGAAAGTCGTTGTTGTTGAATCGCCGGCAAAGGCCAAAACGATCAATCGTTACCTTGGCGATGATTATAAGGTGCTGGCGTCTTACGGCCATGTATGTGATCTGCCCAGCAAGGATGGATCGGTTCTGCCAGACAATGATTTTGAGATGAAGTGGCAGGTGTCTAGCGGGTCTGAAAAGCATCTCAAAGACATTATTTCCGCGCTCAAACATGCTGACAAACTCATCCTTGCGACTGACCCTGACCGCGAGGGTGAAGCCATCAGCTGGCATGTTTTAGAACAGCTAAAAACCAAAAACCTGGTTGACAGCTTGCCAGTTGAACGCGTTGTGTTCAATGAAGTGACCAAATCGGCCATCCTGCAGGCCATGGATAATCCGCGCCAGCTCGACGATGAATTGATCAACGCCTACCGGGCCAGACGGGCACTTGATTATTTGGTTGGATTTTCAATTTCACCGGTATTGTGGCGCAAATTACCGGGATCAAAGTCAGCTGGCCGGGTGCAATCGGTGGCGTTGCGCCTTGTGTGCGAACGCGAAGCTGAAATCGAAGCCTTTCGGTCACAGGAATATTGGAGCATCGAAGCGCAATTCACCAAAACTGATGGCCGCGCATTCACCGCACGACTGACCCAGCTTGACGGACACAAGCTCGACAAACTCGACTTAAAAACCGAGGCCGATGCCAATACCGCTGTGGCTAAAATCATGGCATCAAACGCCGCGGTTACGCAGATTGAGACAAAACGGGTCAAACGCAACCCACAACCCCCATTCACCACCTCTACCCTGCAGCAAGAAGCTTCACGCAAGCTGGGGTTTTCTGCCAGCCGGACAATGCAAATTGCGCAAAAACTCTATGAAGGCATCAATATAGGTAGCGAGACAACCGGCTTGATTACCTATATGCGGACAGATGGTGTTCAGCTTGGCAATGAGGCCATTGCCGCTATCAGAAGTGATATCGGTGACCGATTTGGCGCGCGCTATGTGCCTGATACGCCGCGTGTTTACAAAACCAAAGCCGCGAATGCGCAAGAAGCGCACGAAGCCATCCGGCCAACAGCCATAGCGCGTGACCCAAAAGAGATGCAACCCTTTCTCGATCATGACCAGTTCCGGTTGTATGAGCTGATCTGGAAACGCACAATCGCCAGCCAGATGCAATCAGCCGAACTTGACCAGACCGGCGTTGATATCACCACAAAAAATGGTGATGCTGTATTGCGCGCAAATGGTCAGGTCATGGTGTTTGACGGGTTTTTATCGGTGTACCGCGAAAGCGTTGATGAGACTGCTGATGGTGATGGTGACGCTGGTGATGAGTCCGGCAAATTACTGCCCGATCTCGCCAAAGGTGAAGCCCTGACCACCGGCACGGTGACACCGGAACAGCATTTTACCCAACCTCCCCCGCGATTTACCGATGCGAGCCTTGTCAAACGCATGGAAGAATTAGGGATCGGTCGCCCGTCTACCTATGCATCCATCATTCAGGTGCTACAGCAACGCAATTATGTGATCAAGGATAAGGGCCGCTTTATCCCTGAAGATCGGGGGCGCCTTGTATCAACATTTCTTGGCAATTTCTTTGACCGCTATGTGGAATATGATTTTACCGCGCGGCTTGAAACCCAACTTGATGATGTATCAGCCGGAAAACTAGAATGGAAACAGTTACTTGCCGCATTCTGGCGTGATTTTAAAGCCGCCATTGATGGCACTAAAGATCTCACCATTACCAATGTGCTTGATGTTCTTGACGAAGAATTAGGCCCACATTTTTTCAAGTCCGATGAAAATGGCGCCTTGATCCGTGGTTGCCCAAATTGTGCGGATGGGCGCCTTGGGTTGAAACTTGGTAAATTCGGGGCCTTTGTCGGATGTTCCAACTACCCAGATTGTAAATTTACACGGCAGTTGGCAAATGGTGATGATGACAACACAAATGGCGCGGTCACAGATACTGAACTAGGCATCGACCCGGCGACCAATTTACCGATTTATTTGCGCAATGGCCCCTATGGCCCCTATGTGCAAATTGGCGACCCTGAGACCAAAAAACCAAAACGGGCTTCTCTGCCAAAAGGCGCCGATGCCAGCCAGCTTGATCTGCAGGCCGCACTTGGCCTGCTGGCCTTGCCACGTGATATCGAGCCGCATCCAGAAACTGGTGATATGATACAAGCTGGCATTGGCCGGTATGGCCCCTATCTAAAATATCAAGGGCGTTATACCAGCCTGCCAAGCGAAGATGATGTGCTGACAGTCGGCATTAATCGTGCCGTTGATTTACTTGCTGAGTCCGCCAAAAAAGCAGGCCGGCTTTTGGGCGAGCATCCGGCAGGTGGACAAGTCCACGTCAAAGCGGGACGGTTTGGCCCGTATGTCGAACATAACAAACTGCGCGCCACACTCGGCAAAGCGCATGATATGGCCGATATCACGCTTGAAACGGCGCTTGAGCTTCTAGCCGCCAAGCTGGCCAAGGGCGGTGCCACAAAAAAAGCGGCGGCGAAAAAATCAACGAAAAAGGCAACAGCGAAAAAAGCCGCGACCAAAAAAGTGGCGGCAAAAAAACCAGCAGCCAAAAAAACTACCAGCAAAAAGGCGGCCAGCTAATTGCCAAAACGCCGCCAAGACAGCGCCCTTGTGGCCCTGCCCGATGATGCCACGCTGATTGACTATATTAATAGCTGTCCGCACCCACCGCGGCCGCGTGACATTGCCCGTGCTTTCAATCTGGACGCTGATTTACGGCCAGCGCTTCGGCGGCGGTTGCGTGACCTTGCACAAACTGGCCAGTTAAATGCACCACATCAGCGCCCCGCTACACAGGTTGGCACCCTTGCAGAAATCAGCGTACTGGAAATTTTAGGGTTTGATGATGATGGTAATGGTCAGGCCCGCCCGGTTGATGCCGATGCCGATGATATTGATATCTGCGTTAGGCTGAGCCGCCGTGAAGGCCGCGCACCAGCGATCGGACAGCAGATTTTGGCACGCCTCACACAAATTGGCCCCAGCCATTATGAGGCACGCATCATCCGGGTGCTTGATCGCCAGCCTAAACATATTTTTGGGATTGCCGTGGCCACTGGCAAAACCTCAAGAGATAAAAATGCATCTGGTAAAAACACATCTGGCAAACAATTTACCTTGCAACCAGCAACTCGCGGCAAGCGGGACCACCTAAATTTGCTGGTTCCGGCGGGACTAGACATCAAAGATGGTGATCTTGTTGAGGCAGCAATTCAATCTGGCCGTGGCAGTTTCAACAAATCAGCGCGGGTCATTGCCAATTTGGGCAACAGCACCCAATCAGGTGCGTTTAGCGCACTGGCACTTGCTGAATTTAATATCAGGCATGAATTTCCCGATGCGGTAATTCGTGAGACAGAATCACTAAAAACCCCGCCGGTCAAAGGGCGGCGTGACCTGAGGCAAATGCCATTCGTGACCATTGACGGGGCGGATGCCCGTGATTTCGATGATGCGGTTTATGCTGAACCTGCAGATGATGGTGGCTGGCGTCTGATGGTGGCGATTGCGGATGTGTCATATTATGTCCGGCCCGGATCTGCACTGGATCAAGAAGCCCGCTTACGCGGCAATTCTGTCTATTTGCCAGACCGTGTCGTGCCTATGTTACCCGAGGCCATCTCAAATGATTTATGTTCGCTTCGCCCGCATGAAGACCGCGCGGCGATGGTCGCCGACATCATCATTGATAAAGATGGTCAAAGACAGGCGTTTGCCATCGACCGCGCCCTCATTAAGTCGCATGCCCGGCTGACCTATGATCAGGTACAGGCCGTTTATGACGGGACGCTTGACGAGGCTGATTGCGCAGTGCCGCATGGGGCATTGCATAGTTTATTCGGGGCTTGGCGGGCGCTGACGATTGACCGCACCAAACGCGCACCATTGGCGCTGAATTTAAAAGAGCGCCGCGTCATTATGGCCGAGGATAACAC
Organism: uncultured Alphaproteobacteria bacterium; assembly: GCA_913045915.1. Taxonomy (GTDB): domain Bacteria; phylum Pseudomonadota; class Alphaproteobacteria; order Puniceispirillales; family Puniceispirillaceae; genus UBA3439. The sequence goes on from CAJWSS010000056.1 coordinate 8,703, forward strand.
CCCAGTCCGCATTGAACAAAGATCGCAAAATGAAGCCCAGCGCCTGATTGAAGATTTTATGATCACCGCCAATGTGGCTGCGGCCGACCGGTTGATTGCCGCAAAATCATTATGCGTGTTTCGCGTGCATGACACACCAGATCCGAAAAAAGCTGCCAGCCTGACAAAATTAGCCGAAGCCGTCGGCGCACATTTCACCACCGGGCAGGTGTTGCGCCCCCGCCATTTCAATCAAATCCTAGAGGCGGCAGACGGCACCGCGGACATGACCACGATCAATGAAGCGGTTTTGCGCAGTCAGGCAAAAGCTGTTTATTCAATTGATAATATTGGTCATTTTGGTTTGGCTTTGCGCAATTATGCGCATTTCACGTCACCGATACGGCGCTATGCTGATTTGTTGGTGCATCGCGCCTTAAATGATGTGGCCGCACCCACCGGTAAGCCAAAAGATGGTTTGGGCGGGATTACCGCTGATCAGATGGCCGAAATCTGCACGCATATTTCAGAAACCGAGGCCAATGCCGCGGCCGCTGAACGCCGGACAATTGACCGGTTTGCGGCCGCCCTGTTTGAAACCCGACTCGGCGAGGTCGTAGACGGCATTATTGTTGCCATTACTAGTTTTGGTGCTTTTATTCGAATTGATGATGGGGCGGCTGATGGGCTGTTGCCGC
>CAJWSS010000057.1:0-9294 GCA_913045915.1 uncultured Alphaproteobacteria bacterium
ATGGCCAGACTGTGCGCTGTTCGATTTGTCACCATATTTGGGTTGCATCACCGGTGCCGCCGCCTGCCGATCAATCGGTTGCGTTATCTGATGCGGGTGCTGTTGCCGCGTCTCCATTGCCGGCTGTCACCCCGTTATCAGCGGCCCGTGATCGGCTGAAAAATTTGTGGAAACCATGTCTGGTTGCGGTGCTGGCGGCCGGCCTTGCTGGCGGCGTGATCATGAACCGGGGCACAATTACGGCCTATCTGCCGGTTTTGATCAATGGATTTGATGCCATCGGCTTGCCCATACGCCCGGCGGTGGCCCAGCTTCAGGTGGCCGGGCTACAGGCCAGCTATGTTGGCGATACGATGCGATTATCTGGTGGGTTGCGTAATCGGGGCATGTGGCGCACGCATGCGGCTGACCTGCAGGTGACGGTGCGCGGTGCAGATGGCACGATTATGCAGGAAACGGTGATCCGACCAGACCATGATATGATTGATGCACAAGCGGAAAGCGGCTTTTTTGTGCAGCTGGCTGTTGAGGCTGGCCGCGAGGCCCATGTTACGGTGACGCCGCTTGCGAATCGCATTGTACGCTAGAGTCTGTCGCAAAGCCCAAACGAAAATCTTAGGCAAAAATCCTAGGTGAAAAAACTAGGCAAAATGGCCTAGTCAAAGGATGGGATGGTTTCTTCGGCCAACAGGCTGTCAAGTGACCGGGCCGGGCGTAATAGATGCGCTTTGCCGTCATGCACCAGCACTTCACCAGCTGGTGGGCGGGTATTATAGGCCGACGCCATCACCGCGCCATAGGCGCCCGCTGACAATACCGCCAGCCGATCGCCGGCGGCGAGTGCCGGCATATCCCGGTCAAGCCCTAAATAATCACCTGTTTCACAAACCGGCCCGACAATATCGGCCTTGCCAATGGCGTTTTGTGGGGGGGCCAGCGTGACAATCGGGTGATAGGCTTCATAGAGTGTTGGGCGAATCAGGTCATTCATTGCCGCATCGACAATGACGAAGCGTTTGTTATCGCCCTGTTTGACATAGATGACCTCGGTCAATAATGCGCCGTTATTCGCCGCAATGGACCGTCCCGGCTCAAATCCAAGGGCAAACCCACTATCTTTGAATAACCGTGTGACAAGCGCGCCATAAGCGCTGAAATCGGTGTCGCCTGCTTGCTGGTAATCGACGCCGACACCGCCGCCAAGATCAAGACCGGGCACATCCAAGCCATCTGCGCGCAGACCAGTCGCCACATCAAGAAGCGCTGAATATGCACGTTCAAATGGGGCCAGATCACAAATTTGTGACCCAATATGAACAGCCAGCCCCATAGGCTTGATATGGGGGTCAGCATCTATGCTGGCATAGAGGGTGGCGGCCTCGCGCTGGTCAGTTGAAATGCCGAATTTGGTACTGCGCTGACCGGTTGAAATTTTGGCATGTGTGCCGGCATCAACATCAACATTCACCCGCAATGCCACCGGTGCAACAACCCCCATGGCGGCGGCAATAGAACTGATTTGCGCCACCTCTTCAGCCGATTCGGCATTGATCTGGCCAATGCCAGCGGCAAGTGCCGTGCGGATGTCCGCCGGGCGTTTTCCAACGCCGGAAAACACCACGTCTTTTGCCGCGATACCCGCCGCCAATGCCCGCGCCAATTCACCAGCTGAAACAATGTCAGCCCCTGCCCCACAGCGCGCCAATAGCGCGATGACGCCCAACGCAGAATTGGCTTTAAGCGCAAAATGCACCTTGCCGGCAACCGGCGCAACGGCGGCTTGAAATGCGGTAAAGGCCCGTTCTAAGCCAGCCCCTGAATAGACATATAGCGGGCTACCAAATTCTGCCATCAACCGGTCAAGCGGCATGCCATCAATGGTCAGATGGTTGTGGGCATCGCGGTAGAATGCAGACATGTCAAAGATCCTCTGTTCGGATGATGCGGGGCAGGCGGTTGTGGCCGGGCCCGGCTAACTGTTGGTCTGCTGAGCAGGAATTTCAGACGGGCGATAGGGGTCGCCGCGCTTGCCGCAACCGGTCAATCCGGCAAGTACCAGCAGGGCGCATAGGCTGGCCATCACTATTTTGCGTTGCATCATAAAATCTCCTTTACAACCAGTGATAATGCCGGTGTCTGCAAGAACATACGCCTCATTTAAGCCAGTCCAAAACGCTGTTTGGCATCAGCGATACGGGCGCGCACTTCATCTGGTGCGGTGCCGCCAAAGCTGGTACGTGCGGCCACCGCGCTTGCCACCGATAGCTGTCCGATAATATTTGGTTTGATCCGCGGCTCTATGGCTTGTAATTCTGCAAGACTCAGCGCTTCTATATCAACGCCTTTTGCGGCGGCGGCGGCGACAATGGCACCGCTGGCATGATGGGCCTCGCGAAATGGCATGCCAAGTTCGCGCACCATATAATCGGCCAGATCGGTGGCTGTTGGAAAGCCCTGTTCTAATGCCGCCAGCATGGCATCTGGATTGGCTGTCATATCGCGGATCATGCCGGTGGTGGCGGCAATGGCAATGCCCAGCGAATCAGCGGCGTCAAAAACGCCTTCCTTGTCCTCCTGCATATCCTTGCCATAGGCCAGGGGCAGGCCTTTTAACACAATCAGCAAGCCATTTAACGCACCGATGATACGGCCGGGCTTGGCACGGACAAGTTCAGCGGCATCCGGGTTGCGCTTTTGCGGCATAATTGATGACCCGGTGGTAAAGGCATCAGACAGGCTGATAAAACCAAATCGGTCGGACGACCAAATCACAAGTTCTTCGGCAAAGCGTGACAGATGGACCGCACAGATCGCCGCCGCCGCCAGAAATTCAAGCGCAAAGTCGCGATCTGACACAGCGTCCATGGCATTGGCCGCTGGCCGGTCAAACCCAAGTGCCGCCGCGGTCATATGCCGGTCGGTGGGAAATGATGTACCGGCAAGGGCCGCCGCCCCAAGCGGGCTTTCATTCAACCGCGTGCGGGCATCGGCAAAACGGCTCCGGTCGCGTCCCAGCATTTCCACATAAGCCATTAGATGAAATCCAAATGTGACCGGTTGTGCGGTCTGCAAATGGGTGAAGCCGGGCATGACCATATCGGCATGGCTGGTAGCTTTGTCGATCAGCGCCGTTTGCATATCCGCCAAGGCGTGATCCACCGCATCGATCGCATCGCGCACCCATAATTTAAAATCTGTTGCCACCTGATCATTGCGCGAGCGGGCGGTATGCAGCCGTCGTGCGGGCTCGCCAATCAATTCGGCAAGACGTGACTCAATATTCATGTGAATATCTTCAAGCGATTCTGAAAAGACAAATTGTCCTTGTTCAATCTCGGTGGCGATCTGCCCTAGACCCTTGTGAATCGCGTCACAATCTGCCGATGTGATGATGCCGCAAGCGGCCAGCATTGTCGCATGTGCCTTTGATCCGGCAATATCTTGTTGGTACAGCCGTTGGTCATAGCTGATCGAGGCGTTGATATCCTGCATCAGTTGCGAGGGACCAGATGCAAAACGGCCACCCCAGATGCTGGATTTCGTGGCATCATTTGATGTAGGTTTCTGTTTTGTCATCTTCGTAACCATATGATTAGGACGGGCTCATGTCTTATACGCGGCTTTCGATCAATTTTCAGCCAAAAACCGCACAGCCACCGCGGCGCTGGTTTTTATCGGCTGGCCTGGCCGCATGGGCAGGCTGGTATGCCGGCGGTATGATGCCGCCTGTGGCAAGCGCACGCGCATCAACCCCGGCAGTGTCAACTGCGCAAAATCTACAAGCCACGCCGCCAATGACCCAGCCCCTTACGGATGAAGATGGGGCGGTATTCACATTGGATAATTTGCGGGGGCGGCCGCTTTTGATTAATTTTTGGGCCAGCTGGTGCGCCCCATGTATTGCCGAAATGCCGTCTTTGCAAAAGGCCGCTGAACAATTGCACCCTGACGGGATTGATGTGTTGTTAATTTCGTTGGATCGTGGCGGTGTGAAGAAGGCGTTGCCAGTATTGCGCGCACATGGCGTGACGACCCCCCGCCTAGGGTTTGACCCAAAAGCCGCCTTATCACGCGAAATGGGTGTTAGCGGCCTGCCGACAAGCTTCCTGTTATCGGCTGACCATAAAAATTGTGTGATCTATGTGGGGCCGCGCGAATGGCATGAAGACGCTATGCAGGCTGAAATCCGCGGGTTTGTCACCGCCACTTCATCGAACAGCGCCTGAACCGCCGGCCATATTTGCCGGTAAAAAAAGACAGCGCTATGGACGCTGTCTTTGCCTTTTGATCTATCCGCCAGCCGGTGGGCAGGGCTTGGTTTATCCAAGTTCCTTTTCAAGTTCCGGCACCGCATCGAACAGATCGGCAACAAGGCCAAAATCTGCCACTTGGAAGATTGGTGCCTCGTCATCCTTGTTGATGGCGACAATCACTTTGCTGTCTTTCATGCCAGCTAGATGCTGGATCGCACCGGAAATGCCAACGGCGACATAGAGGTCCGGGGCGACAACCTTGCCGGTCTGGCCGACTTGGTAATCATTTGGCACAAAGCCGGCATCAACCGCCGCACGCGATGCACCAACAGCGGCACCCAGCTTGTCAGCCACTTTTTCAAGCATGGCAAAATTTGCCCCGTCTTGCATACCACGCCCGCCCGAAATCACAATCGGTGCCGAGGTCAGTTCAGGACGTTCAGAGCTAGACAGTTCAGATTTGACGTAAGATGACAAACCTGAATCGCCATTATTGCCAATGGTTTCGATAGCGGCTGACCCGCCTTCGGCAGGTGCGGCTTCAAACGCTGTGCTACGCACGGTGATGATCTTGGTGGCTTCATCCGAACGCACGGTTGACAAGGCGTTGCCAGCATAAATTGGCCGCTGGAATGTGTTGGCATCATCAATTTTGATAATATCGGAAATCTGCATGACATCCAAAAGCGCGGCAACCCGCGGCATAATATTTTTGCCGGTTGTTGTCGCTGGCGCCAAAATATGGCTGTATTGGCTGGCCAAGTCACAAATTAACGGGGCCAGATTTTCCGCCAATCCATGCGCATATTCGGCGCCATCAGCCACCAGAACCTTGGCGACACCAGCAATGGCCGCGGCCTCGGTGGCGATTGTGCCGGATGTGTCACCAGCCACCAACAAATGAATATCGCCACCAATCTGCTGGGCGGCACTCACCGCATTTAATGTCGCGGCGCCAAACTGACCATTATCATGATCGCAAAAAACGAGAATGCTCATGATTATATCACCTTTGCTTCATTTTTGAGTTTTTCCACAAGCTCTTTGACGTCTGCCACTTTGATACCAGCTTCGCGCGCGGCTGGTTCTTCGACCTTGACGATGGTCAGGCGCGGGCTGATATCAACACCAAGCTCATCAACAGTCAGGCTATCCAGCGGCTTTTTCTTGGCTTTCATGATATTAGGAAGGGACGCATAGCGTGGCTCGTTCAGCCGCAGATCGACCGATACAATCGCCGGCATCTTTATTTCCAGATGTTCCAGCCCGCCATCAACTTCACGGACGATTTTCGCCTTGTCACCGGCAACCTCCAAGGCTGACACGAATGTGCCTTGGGCCCAGCCAAGCAATGCGGCCAGCATCTGACCGGTCTGGTTGCAATCATCGTCAATCGCCTGTTTGCCGACCAACACCAGGCCCGGGGTTTCGCGTTCGACAACAGCTTTTAACAGTTTGGCAACGGCCAGAGGCTCAATATCATGCGAGGCTTCGATATGGATGCCGCGGTCAGCCCCCATGGCCAATGCCGTACGGATGGTTTCTTGATTTTGCGCTGGGCCAATCGATACAACGACCACCTCTTCAGCACCGCCAGCCTCTTTCAGACGAAGCGCCTGTTCAACGGCAATTTCATCAAACGGGTTCATGGCCATTTTTACATTGGCCAATTCAACGCCGCTATTATCAGCTTTGACGCGCACCTTTACGTTATAATCAATCACCCGTTTTACCGGGACCAGAACTTTCATGTCATTCTCCTCATATCGTCAAATGATTCAGAGCCAAACTGTCTATGGCCTTGTTAAAGCAGGCCGTGCATATAAAAACCTGTCTATTTCTGCCCAGAATTTTCACCGGGGCGCCATAAAATGTCGGTTTTACCATTATTATTCAACCGCCGCGCCAGAACAAACAGATGGTCAGATAACCGATTCACATAATGCATGGCCGCCTGATTAACCACTTCTTCTGCGGCAAGTTCGGTCATCTGGCGTTCGGCGCGGCGGATGACCGTGCGGGCCAGATGCAGCCATGCCGATGCGGCACTGCCGCCTGGCAGGATAAATGAGTTCAGCGGGTTTAATTCCTCATTCATCATGTCAATTTCTGCTTCAAGACGGGCGACTTGCGGCGGGGTGATGCGCAAGGCCGGGGTGTCGGTTTCCGGTGTGGCAATATCGGCGCCAAGATCAAACAGGTCATTTTGAATGCGCGCCAGCATATCATCAGCGTCTTTGTGATCGGTGCAATGCAACCGCGCCAGACCAATGACTGAATTTGCCTCATCAATTTCACCAAATGCCGATGGGCGGCGGGCATGTTTTGACACCCGCATGCCATTGACCAAACTGGTTTCGCCTGAATCGCCTGTACGCGTGTAGATTTTATTCAGTTTTACCATTTTTTCGTTCCAGTTTTTTGACTTCAGCCTTGTGCAAGCGGCCCGGTAAATACGGGTTTATGACCCGCTACGCCGCCACCACATTAATCCTAAAATAATGATCAGGGCTATGGCCTGAAAAATAATACGGTAACGCATGATACGATTGGAATTTTTAATATTATAGTCGCCGCCGCGCGCCATTGTCAGCACGCCCCAGCCCAAAATGCCAGCCACCGCAAGTAACGCCACCATCAAGATGATCTGATCAAAGCTCATATGTAACTATTCCTTACTATCTGGACTATCTGGCCTGCAATAGGCGCCATGGCCCCTGTTTTAACAAGCTTTGTTCAAAATTACAGCGCGTCATTCCGCCGCCGGTAACGGGTCTAGCCCGACAAACTGCTGATCAACAAATTGCGGATGAATTGTGCCGCCAGAAACAGCACAATCGGACTGATATCAACCGGGCCTAAATCCGGCAAAAAACGCCGCACCTGACCCAGCAACGGTTCGTGAATGCGGGCTAATAGATCGGTGATCATCCGCACCGCAGGCTGCCACGGGTTAACGATGCGAAACGCAACCAACCACCCAACGCCGATGTAGATCAGCAGTGTCCATATATAAATATTAATGATCTGGTCGATGAGCACGATGACTGCATACATAGATAGGCCCAATTCATAGTGTGGCGTGATGGCACCGTTTTTGCGGCAAAGATGGTTTAAAGGTGCCAGATTAATCTGGGGTAATATAGGCAAAACAAAAGATCAATGACAATGGCTGATTTTGCCTCACCCGCACGCCATTTGATTGATTTGACACTTGTCATTGCCCGGCATGATGGCGTAGACGAAACAGCATGAAAGAGAATAATCAAACAGAGCTTGCATCGGGCCATCCGGTTGCCAAAGGGCGTGTATCAAGCCGGTTAAAATGGTTGGCAGTAGCGGGCGCATTTGCGGCCTTGTTGGTGGCGGTGTTTTTGCTGTCTAACCGCATGGCTGAAACCACAACGGTCGGATTTCCAAATTTTCAGGACAGCCAATTTGCGTTGCTTGACCAGAATGGTGAGACAAGACGCCCAGATGATTTTGCCGGCAAGCCCATCGCGCTTTTTTTCGGATTTACCTATTGTCCTGATATTTGCCCAACAACGCTCATGACGCTAACCGCGATTCAAGATCAATTGGCAGCTGACGGCGAGCCCACGGAAGATCTGCAAATTTTGTTTGTGACAGTTGACCCGGAACGAGACACGCCAGCGCAATTAAATGCTTATCTCAGCTTGTTTGATGCCAGCGTCACTGGCCTGACTGGCGCGCGCGCAGATATTGCATCCACCTTGCGTCATTTTGGTGTCTATGCCGAAAAGACCGGTGATGGTGATGACTATCTTTATGACCATAGCGCCGCGGTGTATCTCTACCGGGCAGACGGTAGTTTTAAGGGCACCATTGTGCACAATGAACCATCTGAATATATGGTCGAAAAAATAAAATCTATCTTATAGCTGGGCCCCAAATTTACCCCTCCCTTAAACCGGTCTATGGCCTGATCAGCGATTTTGGCGATTATCTACCAAATCATCGACTACAGCTGGGTCAGTCAATGTTGAGGTGTCACCAAGTTGATCATATTCATTGGCCGCGATCTTGCGCAAAATCCGGCGCATGATTTTGCCGGACCGTGTTTTTGGCAATTGTGGCGCCCATTGCAATAAATCAGGCGTGGCGATTGGGCCTATTTGGGTGCGTGTCCATTGCCGTAATTCGGTGGCAAGCGACTCATCAGCTGTCGCCCCGGCGACCAAAGTGACATAGGCATAAATACCCTGCCCCTTAATATCATGGGGGTAGCCAACAACCGCCGCTTCGGCGACTTTTGGATGTGCGACTAGGGCGGATTCAACCTCGGCCGTGCCCATGCGGTGACCGGATACATTCAATACATCGTCAACGCGCCCAGTGATCCAATAATAGCCGTCTTCATCGCGGCGGGCGCCGTCTCCGGTAAAATACCGCCCCGGAAAAGTGGTGAAATAGGTTTCGATAAAGCGCTGATGATCACCGTAAACGGTGCGCATTTGCCCGGGCCAAGAATGGTCAATGCATAAATTTCCATCGGTGGCTCCGTCGAGTACGTTATTTTCACCATCGACAAGAACTGGTTTCACACCAAAAAATGGTTTTGTAGCTGACCCCGGTTTGGTGGCTGTGGCACCAGGAAGCGGTGTAATCATAATTCCACCAGTTTCGGTCTGAAACCAGGTGTCAACGATTGAGCAACGCTCTTCGCCAACAACATTGTGATACCACATCCACGCTTCTGGGTTAATTGGCTCACCCACGCTGCCTAGCAAGCGGAGTGAAGATTTGTCACAACAATCGACCGGTGCCTCGCCCTCACGCATTAGGGCGCGGATGGCGGTTGGTGCTGTGTAGAACATGTTTACTCTGTGTTTTTCTACAACACGCCAGAAACGCGAGCTATCAGGATAGGTTGGCACACCCTCAAACATCAGTGTAATTGCACCATTGGCCAGTGGCCCATAAATAATGTAGCTATGTCCAGTAATCCAACCAATATCAGCAGAGCACCAATAGATGTCGCCATCATGATAGTCAAAGACATATTGATGCGTCATCGAGG
>CAJWSS010000058.1:0-9226 GCA_913045915.1 uncultured Alphaproteobacteria bacterium
TGTAGGCAATCAGCGCTAGTGGGTCGGGGCAACCAAATCATTGCGTTCGGCAAGTGGGCCATAAAAGGCCGCGGAAAATTTGGCGGCGCGGCGGGCGGCAATATTGAATGGCGGTTTGAGATCACCATGAAAATAGGTTGTGACAAGCCGGTGCCAACTGCTGACTGGGTCAAGCCTGCCCAACCCGCATACATAATCGAACCAGCGTTTGCCAACGGCCACATGCCCGACCTCATCTGTCATGATGATGCCAAGCGCCGCGGCGCTATCCGGATCACCAACATTTGTTAATTTTTCAATCATAGCGGGTGTGACATCCAAGCCCCGCGCTTCTAGAACCAACGGTGCAATAGCCAATCGGGCCAACAGATCATCTTTGGTGGCATCAGCCGCCTGCCACAGACCATCATGTGCAGGCAAATCACCATAGGCTGCACCCATCTGGGCGAGACGGTCGCTTAACATTAAAAAATGTCGCGACTCATCATCTGCAACGCCAAGCCAGTCACTGTAAAAATCTTTCGGCAGGCTCTGTTCAACAAACCGGCATGCCATATCAAGTGCCAGATCAATGGCATTGAGCTCTATATGGGCAATTGCATGAAGAAGTGCGACACGCCCAGCGGTGCCGGCGGTAATGCGGCGGCGTGGTACACTGCGCGGCGGTAATAAGGCCGGTTTGACTGGCCGCGCGGGGCGTTCCGGCGGGCGGGTTTGGCCGAGCTCAGTGATTTGATTAGCACGCCATGCGGCCACAATCTGCCGTGTTGCATTTGCCTTTTTATGCGGGTCGGCTGTTTCCAGCGCCGCAACAATAGAGGATGATAATGTTGATTGATGCGACATTGGCTAGATGGTTTTGACAAATGCCAGCACTTCAGCGGCATGTCCATCGACCTTCACTTTTGGCCAGACGGCGGCAATTTTACCATTGGCGTCAATAACAAAGGTCGCACGTTGAATCCCCATATAGGTCCGGCCATACATGGATTTTTCGACCCATACGCCAAATTGTTCACATATATCCGTGTCATGATCCGCACCAAGATGACATTTAAGGTCATATTTTGCGCGAAATTTGGCTTGTTTCTGCGGGGTGTCCTTTGAAATGCCAATGACCTCGGTACCAGCGGCGGCAAAATCTTCGATCAAATCAGAAAATTGTATGGATTCTTTTGTGCAACCAGAGGTGTCAGCACGTGGAAAAAAGAAAATGACCATCTTTTTGCCATCATGCGGGGCTAGTGAAAACCGGTCGGTATCTGTTGCCATCTCGGTGGCAGGCGCAATGTCGCCAACAGCAAGCATGAGTGTCTCCTCAATGTGGGCCAGTTCACCCGCGCAACATAGCGTGGCCGGCACAGGTTAGAATAGGATGCAGAATAGATAGTTATTATGCAGTAGACTGCAAGACAGGTGATGCTCATCATGGTAAAAACAAAGTGCTTAGTGGTTAGATAAGGCGTCAATGTGTCGGTGATCGGTGTGGTAACAACTGCCAGATTTTGGAAAATTTTTGGCGGGGCAATTTTCGGGTTGCTCTTGCTATGCGTTGGTGCAGGCTTTGCTTTCGTGCACCAAGCGGGGGGGCTATCCCAGCTGGTTGAACAGCGCCTGAACAAGATTTCAGACCGGCTTGTTGTGGCGGTGGCGGATGCGGGATTAGGTGTGCGGATGTCTGCACGGCCGCTAACGCTGAAAATTGACAATATGCGTATTAAGCTGGACCAGAGTCATATTGTGGTGCCGGCGGCTGAATTTGAATTTGGCTTTGCCAGCTTGCTGACGAAACAGCCAGAAAAACTGGTGCTACGCGGCCTGGACCTTGATCTGGCAAAGACGGCCACAGGCTGGAATATCCCAAAAATCATGGGGGTGACCGGGTCTTTGCTGGGTCAAACCGGACAAGGCGGTGAGATCGCAAAAACGCTTGCCATGCGTAAAATTGGCATTGATGTCACCAGTATGACGTTAAGCGATGCAACGGGCGCCCTGCCAAAAGTCAGATTTTCAGATTTATTTTTTGACTTTGAATCTCTGGCAAATGGCAGTTTGGTTGGCAGTATCCGTGGCCGTCATGATACCGAAATTGCCACTGCTGGTGATTTCACCGCAACAGTCACAGGCTGGCCGGGGGGCAACCGATTTGCCGTTGATGTGACAGCACAGCAACTCCACTTGACCGATTTTGCTGGTTATATTGACCAAATACCAGACGAATTCAAAACGCTAGGCACCGTGTCTGGGCATGTTGGTGTAAATGTTGAAGATGCTGAAATCGCTCATCTAGAGGCTGATATCGCGTTGCAAAATGGGGGTCTTGCCACCTCTGGCATGCTTACTGATCCCGCCTATGGCTCGGCGAATGTCATTGGTACCTATGCGCGTAGCCAACAAGCGCTCAATATTGCCAAGCTAGAAATTATGATGGCTGACGGCCGAGAACTCTCCTTTGTTGGCGGTGTGAATGATATTGGCACGTCATCTGTGTCTTTTGCTGGCGGCCTTAAAGCTGGCAATTTCGCCTTGCGCACAATTTTGGCGGACTGGCCAGAATTTGTTGCCGTCAACTATAGAGGCTTTATTGAGGCGCATGTGGATGGTGGCTATCTGCAGGACGGTACAGCGCAAATCGCCGGCAGATATAATCCGGTCAACGGTGCCCTCAGCCTGTCACAATTTGATTTTGACGGTGATTTTTCCGGGTTACGTGTAAATGCCGCCACCGATCAATATCGCCGTGCCGTTGGAACAGTTGATGGCAATTTTTCTGTCCGCATGGGCGCAATGGGAAAAATTGATGCGCTGGACTTAGCCGCAACAGTGACTGATGGGTCAATTTTGCTCTCAGGCCGGGACGCCCCGGTGCTTGTGTCGGCGGCAAATTTACAGGCTCAATTTACCAATGACCGCACCCTTGTATCTGGTCTGACTGCGGATTTTGGCCCTGGCGGTAAAATGTCCTTATCGGCAAATATTGGCGTTGATGATGAAAATGCCATTGAAACATCGGCTATCGAAATAAATGCAGATGATTTTGATGCCGCCTTATTTACCGCCTTGTGGCCGGCACGCACCGCACCTGTGACACGTCGTTGGCTCCACCAGAATATGCCATCTGGGCGGATGCGTGATGCCAAACTATCATTCCATACACGCTATGACGCAGACAGTGGCGGGCATAAACTGCATGATATAAAGGGTAATTGGCGATTACATGACACCACGCTTGGCTGGTCCGACCAATTACCTCCATTTACTGACCTCAGTGCAGATTTATCGATCGACAATACAACATTTCTGGCCAATATCAGCACTGCCAATTTTGGCGGGATGAGTGTCCAGCATGGCAATGTGACCATCTCGCCTGTGGTCGGCGATACTGCCCGCGAGGCCCAGTTATCAATCTCTATCAAGGGCGCGCTTGATAAAGCCCTAAACCATGCCAGAACGTCTGGCCTCACTACATTGGCCGCGATTGATGTGACTGATGTGACCGCATCTGGCGAAGCTGAGATGATCTTGCAGGCGGCGTTTCCGCTTGGTGAAAAAATCAATGCGCTGAAAGCCATTCAAAAGCTTGACGCCACCATCAGCAATGGGTCTTTTGCCAATTTGCCGGGGACAATACATATCGATAATGCTGAATTGGTCGCCGCATTTGATAAAGACCGGTCTGATGTCAGCGGCACGGCGTCATTTATGGGCGCGCCAGCTGAATTTACTGTGCAATTTGACCGGGAAAAAGACCGCGTCAAAGCGGTTGGGTTGGCGTCACCATCACCTGAACTGGCGGCGGTGTTGGCACGGCGGTTGAATCTAGAGCTTGATGGACGGCTTGGCGGCAAGCTGGAATATACCGGGGATTTGGCGCAAAACACGGCAGAACTCAAAATCGCCGCCCCGCTTACCGGTGTGTCCATAGATGTGCCGGTTTTAAATTGGGCCAAATTGCCAGCCGAATCTGGTCAGGCCAGTATGGTTATTGACCTGCGCGGTGGTGAATTGGCGGCGGTCAATAATATCGATATTGTTGCCGGTAGTTTGGTCGCACAGGGGCAGGTTATATTTGACACCGCCGGTGCCATGCAGGCAGGTTTTTTTGAACGTGTGGCATGGCCGGGTAATGATATTCGGGATCTGATTATTGAGTCTAATCAGGACAAATCATGGCAGGTTGGCGCCAACGCTAAAATCATCGATCTGGTACCATTACGCCGCAACAAAGGTGTGAGTGGCGGCGAAACGGTGAATTTCGATTTCACCGCAGATCAAATCATTGTCGATAATCAGATCAGCTTGTCCGGCCAATTGGTTGGGGCAAGATCGGCGCAAGGGGCGGGTGAGGCAGAATTTTCTGGTAGCCTGCTGGTGCGTGGTGAACCGCTGATTACCGAGGCCCAGTTTGGCATTGTTTTTGGCACGGGCGATGAAACCATTACAGGCGTTGGCTTAATCGGCGGCGGCGAAACAAATTTCAATTTCACTGATGGCGTTGATGGCAAGCCGACACTTGTTCTGACCTCAAAGAATGGGGGGCGCATGTTGTCGGGTCTTGATATTACCGATACGGTGCGCGGCGGTGATGTGCGGCTTCAGACAATATTTGATAGCGATGACTATAAAAATTATGACACGAGCATCGACATCACAGATTTTGCCGTTGTTGAGGCTCCACGTGCGATTAAAGCCTTATCGGTTCTTAGCCTTGCTGGTCTTTACGCGCTGGTTGAGGGGGACGGCACCGCCTTTAAAATTGGTCATGCAGAGCTTGAAACGCGTGGACCTGTTGTCAATATCAAAGCCCTGAAAGCGAGTGGTGATGCGGTGGCGGTATCAATGGTCGGGGTATATGACCGTGCCAGCAAGCAAGTTGATGTGAGCGGCAATCTGGTGCCGGTCAGCCAGATAAGCACCATCGTTGGCAAATTGCCGGTCCTTGGCAATGTGCTAACGGGGCTGGATAAAAGCGGCATTTTCGCTACCCAGTTTCGGGTGACTGGCCAGTCTGACGACATGCAGACATCTGTAAACCCGGCCTCGATTGCCCCGGGGTTGTTGCGCGATTTAATCAGCCCAAATTGGCTTGGCAAGGAAAGTGATCGATTATTTAATGAAACGCCCGATGCGACCGATGAGGCCGCGCTAGACGCTGATGGGTCGCAAGCAATCCAATAAGAAACATGATCAAGGGCCAGCAGAATTAGCCAAGGATAATCAGGGCGTGGCGTTTTTTTCCAGCTGAAATTTTTGCTTTGCCGTCGACAAAATCAGCCGGTTTCAGGCCGGCCTCTTCATCGGTGATGGCTTGGTCATTCAGCCGCGCCCCACCACCGCGGATTAACCGCCGCGCTTCGCCATTTGATTTGGCAAACCCCACCAGATTAAGGGCGGCAATCATGCTGAGGCCATTGGCATCATCCTGACCAATTTCAACTTGCGGTAGACCATCTGACATGCCTTTATCGCCAAATGTGGTCTGGGCTGTGGCTTCTGCGGTATGTGCCGCCGCTTCGCCATGACACAGACTGGTGGCGTGGTTGGCAAGAATGATTTTGGCATCATTGATTTCAGCGCCTTGCAATGCGCCAAGCCGGCGCACCTCATCCATTGGTAGTTCGGTAAATAACCCCAAGAACCGTTCGACATCTGCATCTTCAGTATTCCGCCAAAATTGCCAAAAATTGAAAGGCGATAGGCGTTCTTCGTTCAGCCAGATCGCCCCATTGGCAGATTTGCCCATCTTGGCCCCGGATGATGTGGTGATTAGCGGCGACGTCAGGCCAAATACCTCTTGGCCATCAACGCGCCTGGTTAAGTCAATGCCGGTGACAATATTGCCCCATTGGTCTGAGCCGCCAAGCTGCATCATACAGCCATAGCGCCGCCGCAATTCAAGAAAGTCATAGGCTTGCAAAATCGCATAGTTAAATTCCAGAAAGGATAAATTCTGTTCACGATCAAGCCGCAGTTTGACCGATTCCATGCCCATCATGCGGTTGATCGAAAAATGCGCGCCAAAATCACGTAAAAATCTGATGTAATGCAGCGTATCAAGCCAGTCTGCGTTATCCACCATCAGCGCATCGGCTGGGGCATCGCCAAAGGTCAGATATTTTTCAAATACTTTTTTAATGCCGTTTTTATTGGTTTCAATATCCTGATCAGATAGCAAGGGCCGCGCGCTATCCTTGCCGGATGGGTCGCCGACTTTGGTGGTGCCGCCCCCCATCAAAACGATTGGTTTGTGACCGCATCTCTGCAAAATCCGCAGCATCATAATCTGCACAAGCGAGCCGACATGCAAGCTGTCTGCTGTGCAGTCAAACCCAATATAGGTGGGGATGATGCTGGTGGCGGCATGCGTATCAATCGCCTCCAAATCAGTTGCCTGATGGATGTAGCCACGTTCGCTGAAAATTTGGATGAGGTCAGATTTATGGGTCATTAACTAAGAATTCCGTTGCGGATGTGCTAGGCCAGCGGGTCAAAATCTGGATCGGCAAGCGTGCCATCCACAAGCGCCGCGTCAAGATATGTGGATACTTGCGAAATCATTGGTTCCAGATGATCGGTGAAAAAATGATTGGCGCCCGGCACAATATCAATTTCGATATTTACCCCTTTTTGGATGGAGAGGCGGTCAACAAGCTTGTAAATCGCGTCTGGTGGCACCTGTTCATCCTGTTCACCATTGATAATCAAACCCGACGCCGGGCAGGGGGCTAGAAATGAAAAATCATGCGTTGTGGCCGGCGGTGTGACCGAGATAAACCCGTGTATTTCCGGCCGCCGCATCATCAATTGCATGCCAATCCATGCACCGAATGAGAAGCCGGCAATCCAGCACTGCCGCGAAGCTGGGTTTTGTGCCTGTAGCCAGTCCATGGCCGTTGCGGCATCTGACAATTCGCCTTCACCGCTATCATATTCACCCTGACTGCGTCCAACACCGCGAAAATTAAACCGCATCACGGCAAATCCGCGCGCCTGAAAATGTTTGTACAGCGCATAAGTGACACGGTTATTCATCGTGCCGCCTTTGTCTGGTTCAGGGTGTAAAATGAGGGCGGTTGGTGCGTCAGGGGCCTCGCTGGGCATATAGCGACATTCAAGCCGTCCTTCTGGACCGTTTATAATGACCTCAGGCATATCTTTTTCCGATCATCTTGTACTGTTGCAGAAATGGCTTATATCGTAATATGCAATGCAGGCCAAGCGGGGTTTCACTTCTCTGCCCGCAGACTGCCCATGGACCAGGCGTGGGACCAGTTGCTTTAAACGATTGCACTCTTTACAACCTTTGCTGTTACACTAAATTCCATTAAAACCAACAGGCGCGTATATGTTTACAAATCTTCGTCTAGACCTCAATGCGATCCTTGAGCGTGACCCCGCTGCTAGTAACAAATGGGCTGTGGTTTTCCTTTATCCAAGCTTTCAAGTAATCCTAGCCTATAGATTGTCGCATCAAATTTGGAACTTTGGGTTAAAATTTGTTGCTCGGCTGATAATGCAGGTGGCGCGTATTTTGACTGGTATTGAAATCCATCCTGCCGCCAAAATCGGTGCTGGTTTCTTTGTCGATCACGGCATGGGAACGGTTATTGGTGAAACCGCAGAGATTGGTCGTAATGTTACTTTATATCACGATGTCACACTGGGTGGGGTTATGCCAGCTGTTGATTCTGGTAAACAGAGGGCTTTAAAACGTCACCCGACGCTTTGTGATCATGTGATCGTTGGTGCTGGTGCGCAAATTTTAGGTCCAATTACTGTTCATCGGTGCGCGCGAGTAGGTGGAAATTCGGTTGTGACAAAGGACGTGCCAGAAGGTGCGACCGTTGTTGGTGTTCCAGCACGGCAAATGACAAAAAACAATGTACCAAGTGCATCGACCGAGAATTTCAGTCCCTATGCAGTATCGGATGATCGTGAGAGCGATCCACGCGAACGGACCATCGCGGCGCTTGTTGACGAGTTGCAGAGTCAGCGTGCTCGGCTCGCCGCGCTTGAAGAACAACTTGCGAGTGCCGCCCTTTCATCTGCAGCAGCAAAGTCAACTGCAAAAACAACACCGCGCCGCGGCAAAACGATTAGCTAGAACAAATAATCCGAATATCTACCATGATGTCTGTTCCGCCGCTGTATTTAGATAATAATGCCACAACGCCATTGCGCGAGGCAGCTATCATCGCCATGCAAAAGGCGATGGGTCCACCAGCGAACCCGTCTTCGGTACATGCGTTCGGCCGTGCAGCAAGGTTGCAGGTTGAGGATGCACGACTAGCAGTGGCTGGACTTGCTGGATGTAGGGCCAGTGATGTTGTTTTCACCAGTGGGGGTACCGAGGCAAATAACATTGTTCTTCGCCAATACCGCCATATCATTACAACACAAACAGAGCATGACTCTGTGCGTGCCGCGCATACCAATATGAGCTTTGTTAAGATTTTGCCAAATGGACAAGTTGATTGTAATGATTTGCGTCAGCATGTCATGGCTGTGCCAAAGACTAAACGCTCGACTAGTTTGATATCGATAATGGCTGCAAATAATGAAACGGGTGTTTTGCAGCCGCTTGATGATATTGCCGATATTGCGGCTGAGGCGGGCATCATGCTTCATAGCGATATGGTCCAATACTTTGGCAAACATTGCATGAATTTTTCGTCATCAGGCATTGGATATGCCAGTATATCATCCCATAAAATCGGTGGCCCGGCTGGTGTTGGTGCATTGCTGGTGGGGTCGGGATGCGCTCTTTCAAGCCTGCTAAAGGGCGGCGGGCAGGAGAGGGGCCGGCGATCCGGAACAGAAAATTTAATTGGTATCGCCGGTTTTGGTGCTGCAGCGACTGCCGCCAAGTGTGATAATGCACATTACGCCCAGATGGCTAGGTGGCGCGATGCGTTTGAAGCACGCGTGATGTCTGCGCTACCATCCGTTCAAATTTTTGGCAAATTGGCACCGCGGCTTGGCAATACAAGCTGTATCGCGGCGGGGCCAAAGACGGCTGAAACTATGATAATGGCTTTTGATATTGCTGGCGTTGCGGTAAGCGCTGGAGCTGCCTGTTCATCTGGTAAAGTGCAGAGTAGTCATGTATTGCAGGCAATGGGTGCAGGTGACGTGGCGGCGCATGCTATTCGTGTGTCTGGCGGCTGGGCGACAAAACAGGCTGATTTTGAAACAGTTGCAGAAGTGTTTGTGCGTCTATACAAGC
>CAJWSS010000059.1:0-9199 GCA_913045915.1 uncultured Alphaproteobacteria bacterium
CAAACATTTGCGTCAGTGAAAAGGCAATCATCGCCAGACCGATAGATGTTGTCAGTAGCGCTTTTGGATAAGACAAAATGAAAAATGATGTGATGAAGATGCTGACCACAATGGCAAGCGCGAATATCCAATATTTTCTGGCTATCGGCCGTGGATTTTCGCACCGCGTATATTGCATGATATTGGTGAAGATAATCGGCAATGTCAGCAGTGAGATGGCAATGGTTGGGTCCATCACCAATGTCAGAAAGGCCATCGCTGCGGCGGGCAGGCCGATCCCTAAAAACCCCTTTATGATCCCGGCGAATAGGAAAATAGCCATCACCGCAAAGGTGATGGCTAGATCCTGTGACGGCAGAATGTTGCTATTGATAAACTCAATCAAAGGGCTGTCTGCTTATCCTTGCTTTTGCGGGGCGCGGTTAGATGACAGCGCCCTATAAATGCCGGTGGCCAGCGTTACCGTGCCGGCGGCAATCAGGATAAAGCAGATTGGCCGCGAAATATAAGTTACCAGATCGTAATGCACCATTTGCATACCTTGGGCAAAATTTTGCTCGCCAATCTTGCCAAGAATAATCCCAAGGACAATGCCGGCAATTGAGTATCCCGATCGGCGTAGTAGAAAGCCCAGAACACCCGCGCCAAACATAACAATGACATCTAGAACCAAACCCCTGCCGATATAAGCCCCAATGCTTGCCAGCATAAGGATCATCGGCGCTAAATAAGTGAATGGAATACGGAGCAATTGCAAAATTGTTTTGGTTTCTATTAAGCCAATGAACAAGATTGAGACATTTGCGTAAAACATGGCAGCGAACACAACCCAAATCAGTTCTGGTGAATTATAAAACACCAACGGTCCAGGTTCCATATCATGAAATTGAAACACAGCCACCATGATGGCGGTCAGTGCACCGCCAGGCAAGCCCAGCGCCAGGAGTGGAATCATCGCTGCGCCGGTGGCGGCGTTGTTCGCGGTTTCTGAAGAGATTACGCCTTCAAGCTTGCCCGTGCCAAATTTTTCTTTTTCTTTCGACCAACGCACCGCTTCACCGTAGCCCATAAAAGCCGCTAGCGTTGCACCAATGCCTGGCAAGATCCCACAGAAAAAACCAACTATGATGGACCGTAAAACCGCAATTTTGTGTGACCACAATTCAAGAAATGTCGGGAAATCAACGCTCAACTTTGGTGCGTTATATTTGCCAAATGCTTTTTTTTCAGCCTGTATGAAAATTTCTGAAACTGCAAAAAAACCCAAAATAGCTGGCACAAATGCAATGCCAGCTGCCAGATCTGTCAGCCCAAAGTTGTAACGATTTATACCACCAACTGGATCTTGCCCAATCGTCGCGATCATTAGACCAAGAAGAACTGACATCCATCCTTTCCAGATGGTGTTGCCGCCAACTGATGAAGCCACAGCGAGTCCAAAAAATACCAACGCGAAAATTTCAGGGGGGCCAATATTTCTGATTGCCCAGTGTGCAAGTGGTTCAGTCGCTGCCATCATGAGTAGTGCGGAAGCAGTGCCACCCACAG
Organism: uncultured Alphaproteobacteria bacterium; assembly: GCA_913045915.1. GTDB lineage: Bacteria > Pseudomonadota > Alphaproteobacteria > Puniceispirillales > Puniceispirillaceae > UBA3439. Next base: position 1,549 of record CAJWSS010000059.1, read on the forward strand.
CAGAGCAGAGCACTGCTGCGCCTACTGCTTTTCCCGCTAAACCCTTTTTGGTCATCGGGTAACCATCAAACGCTGTTGGAGCATTTTCTGGCGCGCCCGGTATGTTGAACAATATGGCGGTAATAGCGCCGCCATAAGTACCGGTGCAATAAATCACAGCAAAAAGCATCACTCCCTGGGCGGGTTCCAGGCCTGCACTAAATGGTAGTAAGATTGCGGCCAGTGTCAGCATGCTGACTCCGGGGATGGCACCAAACAACATTCCACCAATTACGCCAAAGATAAAGATTGCTATCGAAACAGGGTCTCCAAAAAGTGCCGCTGTTCCAGCAAGAAAATTGTCTATCATCCCTAGAACCCAACCTAAAACATGTTTTGTAACTGATTACTTGTGCGAAGCATAAAAGCGCTGAAATCATAAAAAGGTGATACAGTGCCTTGAGGTAGCGGTGCATTGAGCACCATTAAGAATAGACCTATCAATAAGCCGTAAATAAAAGTCGTAGTGACTACAACCCTCTTAAAACGGCGCTCCCCGAGCAATAGTGTGATGGCAGCAATGAAAAATGGTGTAGCTGAGTAGAACCCAACAGGCTTTAATAGCCATGCATAGATTAATGGTAACAATAAAAATGCAACAATTGTCGCGAGTGACTCAAAGCTTCGATCGACATCGTCCATGTCGTCGTCTGTTACACCCACGCGTCCAACTTGGGCTTGAGAACCATGTCTAACCTGGTGCCAGATGTTGCCGATCATTACGAGAGCTAGCATGCCGAGTACTGCACGAGGCCAGCCGGCGGCACCAAATTTATAAATCTCAATATCTTTATCGAATTCAAATGAGTATATGAAAAAAATAAAAACTACTGCCGCCCATATAGCGGACTCAATGCTATGCAATTTGTTAAATTTGCCCATTATTTCTCACCTGAACAACCCTGCGGCCGTTGCCGCAGGGTGTATCATTTAAGCACAAAAATAGAGATTTACTTTACGTCCATGCCCATTGATTTGTACACAGCGCGATACTGATCAATTGAGTCATTGATCAACTTAATCGCTCCGTTCGTGTCACGGTAGCTGTCTATCACATTCATGAATTTTGATTCATTGAATTTTTGATAGCTGTCCTGGCAATAGCCACGTTGGAATGCCCATTTCAACCACTCGACACGGTCAGCTGGGGCGTCCTTGTGCACATAAAAACCACGGAAACGATAAAGAGGTTCGAACTTCATGCCCATTTCCATATGTGTTGGCACTCCAGAAAAGGCCGCGGGGCGCTCAGTGTATAGCGTTAAGATGGGTTTGAATTGTTTGGCGTCTAGGAATTTGCGCACATCGCCGGGTTGCTCAAACAACGCGTCTACCTGGCCACCTAATAAAGCTCCGTAGCGTGGTGCGCCCTTATCAAACGAAATCTGTTGAATTTCCATCCCACTCTCATCGGTGATAAATTTCATCAGAACGCGTTCCATTGACCCTTCTTTGGAGACGTTAGCAATGGTGGCTTTGCCGCCCTGCTTTTTTACCCACTCAACGAAAGACGGCCAGTCTGTGTACCGGTCTTCATTGGTTCTGATATAGATTTGGGAGAACGTTACCTGGGAGATAACGAGTGGTATCAAATCTTTGCCCGGGTGTGGCTTGCTCGAGTCGAGTGCGTGCGCTGATGACGCATCATCGATGTGTTCCAACACATTATACCCATCTGTCGGCATCGCCATATACGCCGTCATGCCAACTGTGCCCGATCCACCGGGCTTGTGATCACGGTTGATGTCAACACCGGTAAGCTCGGTAACCGCCTTAGCCATGCCAGCTGCAACCTGACCGGAGCCGCCGCCCGGGCCGTAAGGCACAATCATGGTTAACGGACGATCTGGAAAACCACCAGGTTTTGCCATGCTGGCGTCTTTGACTTTGCACTCAAAAGCGTGTGCAGCTGTAGCCATTCCACCTGCAAGACCGACGGCCACAATTCCAGCTGTAAAGTTTTTCAGTAAATTCAAGATAACCTCCCTAGATGTATGATAGTGGTAAGTGTGGCTAATTGTGCTGAAAATGCAACTCATCACAGTAGTTTTTTTTATTTTTCTTGGTAGAGCGGCAGAAGTCATTACTGCTCAAAGCTCAGGAACCGTCTCAGAGCGTTAGATCAACGAGTTTCATGCGTTGCACTTTGCCAGATGGCCCCTTTGGCAGGTCATCCAGAAAATAGATACGATCCGGTGTTTTGTAAGCACCGATTAAATTTTTGCAGAATTCACGTAATTCATTTTCGTCAGTATTGTGTCCTTTTTTTAGACACACACACGCTTCAACTCGCTGACCATAATCTTTACAGGCGCGGGGAAATGCCGCTGCCTCCAAAACAGCGTTGTGTTCCAGAAGTGCCTCGTCAACCTCGCGAGGGGCGATATTTTCACCTCCCTTAATAATTAATTCTTTAATGCGGCCTGTGACGAAGACAAACCCATCTTCATCCATCCGTCCCAAATCGCCGGTACGTAACCAGCCCTCAGCGGTGATGGTTTTGGCGGTTTCCTCGGGGCGGTCAAGATAGCCTTGCATGACATTTGAGCCGCGCACCAGAATTTCACCTTCTACATTGGCGGCAACTGGATTTTGATTGTCATCACCCACCATAATTTCGTTGCCATAGGCGATACCGGGCGAGCCGATTTTTCGGCTTTTAGGTGGCAATGGGTTTGACAGAATTTGCGCACCCGTCTCGGTCAGTCCCATTGTTTCAATAATCGGAATTGAAAACCGCTTTTCAAATTGGCGGTGAATTTCAGGCGGAAGCGGCGCCGATGCCGACCGGGCAAAGCGCAATCTATCGCGGTTAAGCACCGGTACGGCGTCATCATTCAGCAAATAGGCAAATAATGTCGGAACGGCGCTGAACCAACTGCAATTGAATTTGTGCATCTGCGCCCAAAAATGCCGCACTGAAAACCGCTGCGGCATCACCAAACCGCTGGATGACACCACACTTCCCATAACGGTGACGCACAGCCCGTTAATGTGATAAATTGGCAATACGCACATACCAGTATCTGCCGCGGTCAATTTATGCGCAACCACAACATTGGTGCCCGCCGCAATCAAATTGGCATGCGACAGTAAAACGCCCTTAGGCACCCCGGTTGTGCCCGATGTGTACATCAGCAAACCAATCGTGTCTGCAGAGGGGACGTCTAAATCAACGGGCTTGACTGGGGTGATGTTGGTTTCAGCCCAGCGCGGTCCGTCATCACCATCCATGGAAATGATTCGAGGCGCTGTTTCACCTGACTTAACAAGACCAGCAATTGCCTCATCAACCAAAGAACGGCTGTCATTCGCACATAAAATTATTTCTGTTTTTGAATGGCTTAACACAAAGGTAAGCGTTTTGACTCCAGCCACCAAATTCAATGGGGTCGCGCGGAATCCTCCATAAACAACACCTAGAAAGGCAAAGCTGGCGGCCGCGCCATTTGGTGCGGCAATTGCCACGGATGCACCTTTTGAAAGCCCCGCCCCTTGCAAATAACGGGCGATTGTTTCAGCGCGTTTATGCGTATCCTGCCACGAAAATGATGTTTCGGTTTCGGGCGTGACCAGCCAGATGTCATCCGGGTTTGATGAAGCGGCGTCGGTTAAAATCTGCCTGATTGATGCGGCCATTCGGGTCACTGTCCAGTCTCGGCAAAATAGTCGGCAAAAATCTCGTCAACAGTTGGTTCAACCGGCTTGATTTGCCGCGCAATCCGGACGCGGTTCACAAAATGTGTCCAATTTAGATTGTCATCAATTGAATTGCCGCCCCATGATCCACATCCCATAGAAAGTGAAAAGGGCAAACCATTGTCAAATGACCCACCAGTGGCGAAACAATGTGCCTGATTGACAATGATTCGGCAGGCCTGCATGTCCATGGCCAGTTCATGCGCCCGCTTGTCATCACGGCTATGCAGACCAAGCGAGTGGCCACGCCCTTGATAATCATGAATGGCCCGGGCCTTTGTTTTAGCATCAGCGAAATCACTGGCGCGGTACAGGGCCAAAAACAGCGCCATTTTTTCACCTGAAACTGGGTGGTCGGGGCCGATACCGCTTGCTGGTGCCACCAGAAATTTGGTGTTTTGCGGGGCCGTGTCTGTCATGCCAAGCGTGCTCAAAACCGCATCGATATCTTGGGCCAGCATATTCCGGTTGAGGTGGCCTTTGTGCCAATGGGTGTCGATTAAATGCTTTGTTTGTGCCGCGTCCAAAAGCATACCACCAGCGCGTTGAAGCGCGGCAACGCAATCATCATAAACAGCGTCAACAACGACCACAGCGTTTTCCGACGAGCATGATGTTGCATTGTCAAAACATTTTGACCGCTGGATTTTTTGCGCCGCATCATCTAGATCCGCGGTTTCATCGATAATGGTCACAACATTGCCCATGCCAACGCCAATCGCCGGTGTGCCAGATGAATACGCAGACCGCACATTACTTTGCGATCCGGTGACAACCAACATGTCGGCAAGCTGCATCAAGCGGGCGGTTTTGTCCTTTGACGGGGGGCTTGGAACCATTTGAACAAGGTTATGATCAAGCCCGATACGATCAAATTCGGCATAAATATAGCCAAGCAGTTTTTCCAGTGGGGCAACGCCTTTTGGCGATGGCGCCAAAATGATAGAATTACCTGTTTTCAACGCATTCACCACATTATTCACTGGTGTTGCCAAGGGATTGGTTGATGGCACAATTGCCGCGACAACGCCCTTTGGGCGCAGAAATTCGCTCACCCCAGTCGCCGGGTTGTCATGGACCAGACCGTAACTTTTCTGCCCCCTGATATCGCGCAACAACCCTAGGGTTTTACGGTGATTTTTTGTGATTTTATCGGCCACATTGCCAAGCCCGGTTTCGGCCACGGCAAAGGCCGCAAGTTCTGCATTACGCGCCGGTTCCATCAACGCCCAAGCCGCCGCTGTGGCGGCTTTGTCAAACCGCTCTTGCGTGCCTGCGGACTCATAAAGCTTTTGTGCGGCGCGCGCCCGTTCAACGAGGTTGTCAATTTCTGGCTGGGTAGTGGTCATACGTGTCTCCGACTCTCATCTTACGGGCAATTAGCCAGCCCGCACATATTTTGTCAATTCATCAGGGGCTGTGTTGTTGTGATTAGGCGGTCTTGATTGGAAGCCCGGCTGATTTCCAACCGTTAAACCCGCCATCCATGTCAAAAATATTGGTCATGCCCATATCTTGCAATGTTTTGGCGGCCAGTGCTGAACGCCAACTGCTTGCGCAAAATAAAATCAGCTTGTCGGATTGCGCAAACACCTCTTTATGATAGGGGCTTTGCGGGTCTGCCCAAAATTCGAGCATGCCGCGGGGGGCGTGAAACGCCCCGTCAATTTCTCCTTCACGCTGTAATTCGCGGATATCACGAATATCAATTAAGGTGGCGGTGCCAGCTTGCAGTTGATCAAAGGCTTGTTGCGGCGTCACCGCGTTGGTTTCGCTTTTTGCTGTCGCGACAAGTGTCTTTACTGGCGTGATTGTGGACATAAAATTTCCTTCTCGTAGGCAGGGTGGTGATTGTGGCGCGGCGTGATGGCATGCCGCTGTGTTATCGTGGCACGTTTCGGCGGTGCCAGTCATCGGCAATTGCGGCATGTTGGAAGACGTCTTTTAGATCTCGCCGCACGCCAATCCACCGCAAATGGATTGAATTGCGGACAATTTCTTCATCATCGCATTTTAATTCATCAGCAATTGGCGCCCAGCGAAACACAGCGTCAGAACTAGACTGAAACGCGGCCGGGCCAGTAGCGATCGAGTCCCAATTGGCCATTGCGGCGCGTTGCTTGCCGCGCAAACACATCTCAACAAAATGGCTGTTGTCGATATCGTCTTGCGGGTAATCCGGCAAAATATCATCTAGAATGCTGTTCGCAAAATCCTTCGCTTTTTCTGCAGAAAATTCAGCATGGACATATAGTTGCGCCGCTGAAAACAATGTTAAATCACACACGGCGGCGCCATAAATATGCCAACGGGCTATTCTTAAAGAGGTTAGAAAATCGTTATTTTCAAATAATTTTGGATATTGCGTGCCAGCGCGAGCCTTTACATAGGTGTATAAAGTCACCTGCGATACATAGGCGGCACGGCTATCAATAAAATCAACCAGCTCTTGACGTGTTGAGACCGGGTCTTCGCCGCGTAATCCAAGCGTTTTCATGACCGATTTGAATTTGTCAAACATAAAGCTGCACCAGAGTAGCAATTAAATTAGTTGTCTTTTGAGGCTTTTTCATTAACATCCAGCCATTGAGTTGTCGCGAACAAAAAATATAAGCGCGGCATAAGAGTGGTTGCAGGGTTGTTATCAAGTTTTGAAAAAACTTGGACGTTGTAATCAAGGGGGTGCGGTTTTTTGGAGAGATAAACCGCTCAATTGGAGGAAGCTTTTATGAGTAATGCTTCAGATCATTGGGAAAAAACCAAAAGCCTGCTGTTTAAAACACTGGCCGTTTGGGCTTTTTTCGCATTTATCATCCACTTTTTTGGCAGTTCGCTGAACAGTGGTTCGTTCCCGGGTGGCTATTTCATGGCCGGCATGGGTGCCCAAATTGCCTTCGCAATTCTCATTTTTTGGTTTGTCAGTAAGCAAGGACAAATCGATGATGAGCATGGCGTTTCTGAATAAAGGAGAACGTTATGAGACTTGAAGGTGGATTTATTAACAACCTAAGCAAAGTCTATGGGATTTATACTCTGGGCTTTTTGGGTTTTGTGATTTTGATGGCAATCCTCGAGCAGGTCGGCGTTAGCGCCGATGCTATTGGCTGGATGTTTGTCGGATTTACAATTGCTATTTACGCATTGATTGGTGTGCTGTCGCGCACCATGGAGTCAGGGCAGTATTATGTAGCTGGCCGCGAGGTTCCAGCCGTCTTTAACGGTATGGCCACAGCGGCTGACTGGATGTCTGGGGCCTCGTTCATTGCGATGGCTGGCGGTATTTACCTCAAAGGTTATCCGTATATGGCGTTTTTGGTTGGCTGGACTGGCGGTTATGTTCTGGTGGCAAGCTTGCTGGCACCGTATCTAAGGAAATTTGGGTGCTACACAGTGCCAGATTTCATCGGTACGCGTTATGGCGGTAATTTGGCACGTTTATGCGCCGTTATCGTGCTGGTGGTGGCGTCGTTCACTTATGTGACGGCACAAATCACCGGTACTGGGATTGTTGCATCTCGTGCGTTGAACATTCCGTTTAATGTTGCGGTTTGGATTGGCCTTGCTGGCATTTTGTTCTGCTCAATGCTTGGCGGTATGCGCGCTGTGACCTGGACACAGGTGGCCCAGTACATCGTTTTGATAATAGCCTATCTCATTCCGGTGTTTTGGATGTCAAACAAACTCGGTTACGGCTTGATCCCTCACTTCGCTCAATTTGACGCAGTGAACCGTGTGCAAGAATTGCAGCAATTGCACCAAGTGGGAACATTGATGCCAACAGCTGAAGCACAAGCGGCGGCTGGTAAGCTGGCAGCTTTGAAAGTTGGCATCAATGATGCCAGCGATACGTTGATGGCTAAGTGGAAGTTCTTCACACTGGTGTTGTGTATGATGGCGGGTACAGCGTCATTGC
>CAJWSS010000060.1:0-9112 GCA_913045915.1 uncultured Alphaproteobacteria bacterium
TGATGGCAACGCTTAGCCAGAAATATGGCCTGCGTGTTGCGAATGTGTTTCATGCGGGTGATGGCAATCTGCACCCGCTGATTTTGTTTGATGCGAACCAGCCCGGTGAATTACAGCGGGCCGAAGAGTTTGGCGCTGATATTTTGCGCGGCTGTGTTGAAATGGGCGGTGTGTTAACTGGCGAACATGGGGTGGGTGTTGAAAAACGCGATTTGATGCCGATTCAGTTCACCGAAGATGACATGAAACAGCAACAGCGTCTGAAATGCGCCTTTGATGCAGACCATCTTTTGAACCCCGGCAAAGTCTTTCCGCATTTGCATCGGTGCGCTGAACTTGGCCGGCTTCACGTTCACAAAGGAAACATGCCATTTCCTGATTTGCCGCGGTTCTAGATTGCACCGCCAGCAACCTCTAAGGGACAATTAGGAATGCCAAAAATTCAAAATCTTGACGAAGCGGCGGCGGCGATTTTAGACGCCCAACAGGCCAAACGCCGGTTGGAAGTGCGCGGGCTTGGCACAAAAACCCGGCTTGGCAATCAGCCGGATTATGATGATTGTCTGGATGTCAGTGCGATGCAGGGCATTGTTGATTACCAGCCAGAAGAATTGGTGCTGACCGTGCGGGCCGGCACGGCATTGGCAGAGATTGAGGCCGAACTGGCACAGGCCAATCAAATGCTGGCGTTTGAACCGGCTGATTTATCCGGGCTTCTCGCCAGCAAATCCACTGGTACCATTGGCGGTGTGCTGGCAACAAATATGTCGGGGCCGCGGCGGCTGACAGCTGGGGCGGCGCGTGATTTTCTGCTGGGGTTTGACGCGGTGTCGGGACGCGGCGAGCGGTTTAAATCAGGCGGCCGGGTGATGAAAAATGTCACCGGCTATGATCTGTCAAAATTGATGTGCGGGTCCTATGGCACGCTGGCAGTGGTTGATGAGGTCACCATCAAGACATTGCCCCGCCCAGAAACCAGTCTGTCATTGCTGTTTGGGTGCAATGATATGGGGTCTGCAGTGGCAAAAATTGCCGCTATTTTTGCCAGCCCGCATGAACCCGGCGCCGCCGCCATTCTGCCGCAAAACGTCGCAGTCACGGCTGGTCTTGATATGGCGGCAGCCTTTATTGTGGTGATCAGATTAGAAGGCATCGCATTATCGGTAGAGGACCGGGCCGCGCATTTGCGTGAGATGGGCGGCGTGCTAGGGACAGTGGCGCAAACCACCAGCGAGAAATTATGGGCAGCTATCCGTGATGTTGATCTTTTGGCCAAGGCGCACGGCGATATATGGAAATTATCCTGCGCACCTGCGTCTGCACCAGCCATTGTCGCGACCATAGAACAGGCATTTGACATAACATTTTATGCCGATTGGGCTGGCGGACTGGTCTGGTTTGCTGGACCATCAGGGGCGGCATTTGGCACCGCGCTACGGGCCGCACTCACCGCACATGGGGGCGGCTATGCGCATTTACTATGTGATCGCGGCATGAGCAAAAACCAATTGCCGGTGTTCCAGCCTCTGCCGCAGGCACAAGCCAGCTTAACGGCGCGCGTCAAAGCGGCTTTTGACCCGCTTGGTGTGTTGAATTTTGGCCGTATGCATAATGGTATTTAGGACGCGATAAGATGCAGACCCATTTTACCGAAGCCCAGCTTGCAGACCCGTTGATCCGTGAAGGCGATGCCATTTTGCGCACATGTGTGCATTGCGGGTTTTGCACGGCGACCTGTCCGACATTTGTGATTACTGGTGACGAGCGCGATAGTCCGCGTGGTCGGATTTGGATGTTGCGCGAGGTGTTGGAACGCCCAGAATCAGCCTCAAAAGACACCAGTTATCATATTGACCGTTGTCTTGGCTGTTTATCTTGTACATCGACCTGCCCATCTGGGGTTGATTATGCCCATCTTTTGGACATTGGTCGTGAAAAGCTTGATAGTCTGGTGCCGCGTCAAGCCACAGACAAGCTGATGCGGCGGATGTTGGCGGCGATTATCCCGCATGCGGCAAAATTTCAGGCGATGATGCGTCTGGCCAATTTGGGCCGTCCGCTGTCGTTTATTATGCCGCAAATGATGCGCGCTGCCTTGCAGAAATTGCCGCGGAAGATGCCGGGCCTTGATCCGGTCGGCAGTCAAACCGAAACATTCGCCGTCTCGTCATCAGCTGGCAAGGCGCCGGTTAAACGGGTGATTTTATTGGCAGGATGTGCCCAGCGTGCGTTGGACCCAGAGATTAATGCCAGCACGATCCGCGTTTTGAACCGGCTTGGTGTTGAGGTGATTGTGCGCAAAGAAGCGCATTGTTGCGGGGCCTTGGCGCATCATATTGGTGAAACCAAACAGGCCGATGCGGCGATGCGTGCCGCCATATATGCTTGGCATGAGGAAATTACCGCCGGGGCGATTGATGCCATTATCGTCAATGCGTCTGGGTGCGGCACAATGGTCAAGGATTATGGCCATTTGATGCGGCATGATGCGGCTATGGCGCCATTGGCGGCGGCGATTTCGGCAAAGGCCAAAGATGTCTCTGAACTCATTGCAGACCTAGATCTTGCGTCAATTATCCAGCCGCATGTGACCAGCGCATGTGGCCCGCTTGCCTATCATTCGGCCTGTTCGCTTCAACATGGTCAGAAAATTCATGACCTGCCGCTGGCATTATTGCGGCAGGCTGGCTTTGATGTGGTGCAACCGGTCAATGGGCATTTATGCTGTGGGTCAGCTGGCGTCTATAATATTTTACAACCGGCTATGGCTAGTGCGTTGCAACAGCGCAAATTGACCAGCTTGCAAAATACTGGGGCGGTTGCGGTGGCGGCTGGTAATATCGGCTGTATCACCCAGCTAGACAGTGATGCGCTACCGGTGCGCCATACCATCCAGTTTATCGATTGGGCCAGCGGTGGCCCCCGGCCGATCTAAGCCTGATTAATTTTAGCTCAGATCAAAAAAATCATTCCCTTTATCATCAGTGATGATAAAGGCCGGGAAATTTTCAACCTCGATCCGCCACACCGCCTCCATGCCTAATTCGGGGTATTCCAAGAGTTCGACTTTTTTGATCGAATCAAGCGCAAGCTTGGCGGCAACACCGCCAATAGAGCCAAGATAAAACCCGCCATGCTGTTTACATGAGTCCCGCACAATGCGGGATCTGTTTCCTTTGGCCAGCATCACCATTGACCCACCAGCCGCCTGAAATGTCGGCACATAGGAATCCATCCGCCCGGCCGTTGTCGGGCCGAATGATCCAGACGCCATGCCCTTTGGTGTTTTTGCCGGACCAGCGTAATAAACCGGGTGATCTTTGAAATAATCAGGCAATTTGCCTTCATCATTTAGCCGTTCAAGAAGCTTGGCGTGCGCAATGTCGCGTGCCACAATCAACGGGCCGGTCAGGGCCAGCCGGGTGGCGACCGGATGCTGTGACAAGGTTGCCAGAATTTCGGCCATTGGCTTGTTCAGGTCAATCGCTACCGGCTTGTCATCATCTGCGGCTTCATCACCAATATCTGGTAAAAAGCGCGCCGGGTCGCGTTCCAGCTTTTCAATAAACAGGCCATCTGCGGTGATTTTTGCAAAGGCTTGGCGGTCGGCAGAACAAGATACGCCAATGCCAATTGGGCAGGATGCACCATGGCGCGGCAAACGAATCACCCGTACATCGTGGCAATAATATTTGCCACCAAATTGCGCGCCAATTCCCAGATCGCGCGTGATTTGCAGAATTTCCGCTTCCCATTCAAGATCGCGCCACGCATGGCCAAGCGCATTGCCCTTAGTTGGCAAGCCATCTAATGCTTTGATTGAGGCAGATTTGACCGTTTTCATTGTCAATTCGGCCGAGGTGCCGCCAATGACAATCGCCAGATGATAGGGGGGGCAAGCAGAGGTGCCAAGTTCCAAAATAGCCGTACGGATAAATTCACGCATCGAGTCAGGGTTAAGCACTGCCTTTGTTTTTTGATGTAAAAAGGCTTTATTGGCCGAGCCGCCACCCTTCTGGATAAAGGCAAATTTATATTCGATCCCTTTGCCAGCATTGATGTCAATTTGGGCGGGCAAATTGGTAGCGGTGTTGCTTTCTTCAAACATGCTGTGCGCGGTGAGCTGTGAAAACCGTAAATTGCAATTTTGATAGGTGTTATAGATGCCGCGCGACAAGGCTTCGCCATCATCACCATCAACCAGCACATGATCACCGCGATAACCGGTGACCAAAGCAGTGCCAGTGTCTTGGCACATTGGCAACTGGCCTTCGGCTGATATCACCGCATTTTTCAGCATTTCCATTGCCACAAAACGATCATTTTTAGTGGCTTCGGGGTCGTCTAATATCGCCGCAAGCTGGGCCAGATGGTTGCTCCGCAACAGATGCGAAATATCGGTAAAGGCGCGTTCGGCTAGTTCTGTCAGGCCTTCTGGTGCCACCCGCAAAAACTGCTCGCCATCAATCTCAACAAGTTTGACATGGTCAGACGTCACCAGTTCATATTCGGTGGTGTCATCGGCGAGGGGAAACATCGGGCTATAGGCGAATTCGGCCATGATCAGATCCTGTATGTGTGACTATGTAAGACAATTGCCAACGCCAACACCCATCAGTGGTTTGGCAAGGGTGTTAATTTGTCGGTCTTTTGCGGAAGGTGTCAAGCGACACAACTTCGGCGGTTTTTTCTTCATCAGGCGTTGCATCTACTGTGGCATCTTTGCTGACGTCTTCACCGCTGCTTTCGGCGTTATCAGATTTTGCGACCGTTGTGCCGGTGGACTCATCTGGTGATATGCCGTCTTCATCCTCATCACCATCGTCAAGCATGCCAAATTGCAGGCCAAATCCAACTGACGGGTCGTTGAAGCTGGTCACCGCTTGAAAGGGAATAATCATTGGGCTTGGTTTGCCGCCAAAAAACAATGTGATGCTGAAATGATCTTCGCTGACCTGCAAATCGGCATATTGGTGCTGTATCACAATGGTCATTTGTTCCGGGTGCTTGGCGCGCAGAGACTCGTCAAGTTCAACACCGTCATGGTTGGTGATAAAGCTGATATAAAAATGCGTCTCGCCCGGCAGACCAATATTTTCGACAATGCGCAAAGATGACCGTACAACCGAACGCAGAGCATCCTCGACAAGCAACTCATAGTTTAATCCGGTCTGGCTGTTATCATCATGGGTCATAGCGGCGCCGTCTCATGCTTGCAAATTGCCGTTTATCGCTTGTTCATTTTATCAAGTGAATAACGCGATCATAAAGCGGAACGCTTCTGTTGCCAGGTGCGCCCCAAACCCCGCCAGACTGAGCTCAATCAATCTGGACTTAAGATCGGTTACTCCCGCTGCCGTTAGGCTGCGATTGCGACCGGAGCAGTGTTGTCGTTTGCAACTACTACATGGCCCGATAACGGCGGGTACCATACCGAGCGAAAATACTGCCTTTACTACATGCGTCGATCCTATTTCGCCCCCACGCTTTCAGCCTGATCAGGATGTGCCACAATTGGATGCCATGTCAGCACCTGTCAATTCAGGCTAAAATGGTGGAGGCGCCGGGTACCGCCCCCGGGTCCGCTCTGCTTATTCCACAGCACGTTTATCGCCATAGCTGGCAAGCCAGCCTTGTTAATATAGGCGCAATGCGGCGTCTTTGAAAGAGAAGTTTTCTGGGGAAAGAGAAGTTTTGCAGGTCACGGCGATGATCCACAAGCGACTGGATGCGGCCGAATATCCGCTTGCTTGTGCGGTGACAGACGTGGCAGGTTAGCTAGGCTAGCATGGTGCAGTGATGCCGCACCAATGGATGCCCGGTCACAATGAGGTTTTTGATGCAGCAATATCTTGATCTTCTTGCGCGTGTTCTAGACTCAGGGGTGGATCGTGATGACCGAACCGGCACCGGCACAAGGGCGGTGTTTGGGCATCAAATGCGGTTTGACCTTGCCGCCGGGTTTCCTCTGCTGACTACCAAAAAGCTTCACATCAGATCAATCATTCATGAATTATTATGGTTTGTCAGTGGCGATACAAATATCCGCTATTTACAAGACAATGGTGTGTCTATTTGGGATGAATGGGCCGATGACAATGGTGATCTTGGCCCGGTCTATGGAAAACAATGGCGTCATTGGCAGACGCCAGATGGACGCGAGATTGACCAGCTTGCCGAATTGATCAGCATGATTAAAACCAACCCGGAGTCGCGCCGGTTGATGTTAACGGCCTGGAATCCGGCAGATGTGCCGCATATGGCTCTGCCGCCTTGTCATTGCTTGTTTCAGTTTCATGTCGCCAAGGGACGCTTGTCATGTCAACTCTATCAGCGCAGTGCCGATATCTTTTTGGGGGTGCCGTTTAATATAGCGTCCTATGCACTTTTGACCCATATGATTGCACGGATTTGTGGATTGAAGCCCGGCGAATTTGTTCATGTTCTGGGTGATGCGCATCTCTACAGCAATCATTTTGATCAGGCGCGCGAACAATTATCGCGCACACCGGGCGCGTTGCCGCAATTGGTGATCCATCGCACGCCCGACAGTATTGATGGGTTTCATTTTGATGATTTTGAAATTACCGGCTATGACGCACAGCCTCATATTGCAGCGCCAATTGCGGTGTAGGAGCGCGCCATGACAGCATCAAATGCCGACCAAAGCCCCGCTTTGATGATGAGCGCGGTTGTGGCGATGGCAACCAACCGGGTCATCGGTGATGGCACCGGGTTGATTTGGCACCTGCCGGATGATTTGAAACGGGTCAAGTCATTGACCATGGGATGCCCGCTTATTATGGGCCGCAAAACATGGCAATCGATTGGCCGGCCATTGCCGGGCCGCGGCAGTATTGTGTTAACGCGTGACCAAAATTGGCAGGCCGAAGGCGCCATTATTGTGCATGATTTTGATGCGGCATTGATGGCGGCCAAAGCATGGATCGCGGCGCATAACCCAGAGTGCGAAAAAATCATCCTGTTTGGTGGTGGTGAAATTTACCGGATGGGGCTGGATTATTGCCATGAAATAGAGTTGACGGTGATTGACATCAGCCCCGATGGGGGGCCGGATGCGGCGTTATTTCCAGAGCTGAACACAGATGACTGGACTCAGCAAATAGAAGCTGAAATTGACCCGGTCGGCGATGTGCCGGGGTATCGCTATGAATGCTGGTATCGTGCGCACCCACCGCGCGCCTTGTAGCCATTTACGGGTGGGTTTAACCGGTCGGGGCTGCGCTCATTCCATCACAATTTTGGGGGCGGCTTTTGGCTGGGCAGTGTCAAGCTGGGCCAGCAAAGCAGAGGCAATCTGTTGGTAATGCGCCGCATGCTGGCTGTCTGGTTGGCTGGCCACAATCGGGTTGCCATCATCAGATGTTGTCCGAATGGCCATTTCTAGCGGGACTTCGCCCAAAAATGGCACGCCTAGTTTTTCAGCCTCGGCGGCGGCACCGCCATGGCCAAAAATATCATGCCGGGCCCCACAATCGGTGCATAAAAAATGGCTCATATTTTCAATGATGCCGAGCAATGGCACATTCACCTTGCGGAACATATTTAGCCCTTTGCGGGCATCAATTAGGGCGAGATCCTGCGGCGTTGACACGATCACCGCCCCAGCCAGTTTTGCGCGCTGTGACAATGTCAGTTGCGCATCGCCGGTGCCAGGTGGCATATCAATGACCAGAATATCAAGACCATCCCACGCCACATCGCGTAGCATTTGTTCAATAGCGCTCATCACCATGGGGCCGCGCCAGATGGTCGGGGCGTCTTCGGCAACAAGATATCCGATTGACATGGTTTGCAATCCCCATGCATCAATTGGCAAAATTTTCTGACCGTCACTTTGTGGTTTCTGGTTCAGCCCGATCAAACGCGGCAGTGAGGGACCGTAAATATCAGCGTCCAGAATACCGACTTTTTTACCAGTGGCGGCCAGCGCCACTGCCAGATTAATCGATGTGGTTGATTTGCCAACACCGCCCTTGCCCGAGGCCACGGCAATGACATGTGTGGCTGGCTGGTGCGGTTCCGATTGTTTTGGTGGGGTGCCGCCAGAGTTGCCGGGTGGGGTTGGCCTGCCTGAGACTGGCATGCTGGGCCCGGATTGATGCGCGGTCAGCATGGCGGTTGCCGAAAGCACGCCATCTAGTGCCAAAACGGCTTTTTCGGCGGCGGCGCGCAATTGATCGGCTTGGTCTTTATCTTTGGGGTCGATTTCAATGGTAAAGCCGACATGGCCCTCTTTGATTACCACGCCAGAAACGGCGCCAGCCGTGACAATATCGCTGCTTCCGTCAATCGTTGCGACCTTGTTCAGTGCTTCGATAATTTTTCTCTCATCCAATTGCTGTGTCATTCTTGAAATCAACCGCTTCTATACAAATATGTGTGATGTCTGGGAAAAGCTGAAATAAGCGTTTGTCGATGTATTTGCAAGATTAAGGGTGGCATTTGCCTGGCCAGCGATGATACATATCAGCCGGTTTGGAGTGAATGCATCAAAAAAAGTCACAAAAATAGGTTTTGGCAAGGGAGTAAGAGCATCATGCCATGGAATAATCAAGGCGGCGGAAATAACGGCGGCGGCCCTTGGGGACAAGGTGGCGGCGGAGGCGGCGACTTCAGATACACATGGCGTTGTAGGCACGTTGACCGTAGACGCGTCGTCCTCCATCCGAGGGATTGCTACAAGTGGCTGGCGCGGGCGGTCCATGTCCTTAGGCGTGGCGGACGCCGTGACCGTGCTGGCTACAACCGCTGCCCGGGCCGATGCTGCGGCAACTGTGATTGCTAGCGCCACTAATGTGGAAACAACGGCTGCTACGCGCGTCCCTGCGAATACCCTGGACGATGATTCAGACCTCGGCGAGCGCCTCGTGACGCAACAGGTGGGGAAGCTGCAAACCGAGGAGTGTCGCGCAGCTTTGTCCGCAGGCAAGAAACTAGCGCAAGCCGCTTACGCGCGCGGCGACATCCTCGGCGCAACATTACATGTGCAATCGGAGTGGGCCGCCGTCGGCACCCCGGCTACACCTTTGTCGGGCGCCCTATCTCACCCTCAGTGTAAAGAGAATTTTTCATGACCAATCGGCTTGCC
>CAJWSS010000061.1:0-9089 GCA_913045915.1 uncultured Alphaproteobacteria bacterium
ATTCGCCGCATCAAACCGCGCCCCCAGATCAAACCCTGTACGGTTGGTTGAGGTATTATTCGCAGTTGATTTAGCTTTGAACACATCAAGGCTACCCGTCAGGTCTCGGCCAAACAGATAGGGTTGCGTCAGGCCGAGAACAAAATCTGTTTGGGTGTCGGATGTACTGATCGAGGCACTGGCCCGCCGACCCGTACCCAAAAAATTTCGCTCATTTATGCCAAGGGTCAGGCTGGTCTTATCCAGTGATGAATAGCCAACACCAATCGAAAAATCACCGGTTGATTGTTCTTCAACGGTGACCCTGGTGATGGTTTGATCGGCCGAACTTCCCCTGATATTTTGCACGTCCACTTTACTGAAATAACCAAGATTACGTACATTTCTGACCGAACGATCTAATTTCAGCTGATTAAAGGCATCCCCTTCGACCAATTCGAATTCGCGTCTGATGACACTATCTAGCGTTCTTGTGTTATCAACAAATTCAATGCGTTCTACGAAATTGCGCCGCGCCTGACCGATATTTATGGCAACATCAAGCATGCCTGTTGCGGGGTCTGTCTTAATCTCAGGCGTAACATCAACAAACGCATAGCCAAAAACCCCAAGTTGATTGGAGATATCCAGCAATCCCTGTTCAAGCCGGCGCACGTCATACCAGCTATCATCACCAAATGTCATTAGGTTTTTCAGCGCATCCAGATCAATATTTTCAATCTCACTTGTCACTTTGATATTATTGACTTTATAGCGCACGCCCTCATCAATCAGAAACGTGATGACAAACCCGCTTCGGTCGGGGAGCAGGCCGCCACGTGCCCGTGAAATAT
Organism: uncultured Alphaproteobacteria bacterium; assembly: GCA_913045915.1. Lineage (GTDB taxonomy): Bacteria > Pseudomonadota > Alphaproteobacteria > Puniceispirillales > Puniceispirillaceae > UBA3439. The sequence continues at coordinate 834 of CAJWSS010000061.1, forward strand.
TGATATCAGCATAGCCACGCGACAGATAATATTGACGCAAAAGCCGCACATCATAGTCTAGACGCCCTTCATCATATTTATCGTCGGGTGTTAAAAATGCCCACCAACGTTTTTCTCGGCTAACAATGGCTTGGCGAAGAGCGCGGTCGGTAAAATTTTCGTTACCAGAAAAGACGATAGAAGTGATTTTAATCAGTGGCCCCTCATCGACCTCGAAAACAAGATCGACCCGGTTATCATTCAACTCAATGATTTTTGGTTCAACAACCGCAGCAAAGCGCCCCCCAGCCCGATAAACATCAAGCAACCTTGCCGACGCATCCAGCGCCAACTGACGGTTATACACCCGCCGAGGTTGAACATCGATAACCTCAAGCAATCTCTCGTCAGAGATGACGTCATTTCCTTCAATATTGACCCGGTTTATGATGGGATTTTCAACAATTGTAACGGTCAATACCGAGCCATCGAAATCCAGTTTTATGTCTTTAAACAGATTGGTGGCAAATAAGCGTTCTAGTGACTGGCTCAGGCCACCTTGAGATACAACATCACCAATCTGCACCGGCAGATAAGACAAGACTGTGCCTTCAGCAACACGCCGGTTGCCACTCACTTTGATAGCTGAAATACGCACCTGTTCAGTTGCATCCTGCGCATGGGCCGGTAACGCGTTGTAATAAATAGAAAATATAAAGAGAGCTATAAAGGCTATCGATAATTTGCGCATCAAATGTCCTAATATATTATGGCCGGGACGAGACTGTAGAAGCAAAACTATAGTCCGGCTAAAGCAATCGCGAAAGGCAAACTTACCAAAAGTCATCGCTTTTCGCATTGTTTTTCCATGATGATTTACCAAGGCGAACGATCAGGGGGCAATTAACCGCATCAAATCTGCAACAACCAAAAATAACGTCAACCCCATCAAAATAGCGATGCCCCCCCGCATCAAGCCGGCTTGCACCCCAATTGGCAACGGTTTGCCGAAGAGTGCTTCCCACAGGAAAAACGTTAAATGCCCACCATCAAGCGCTGGCACTGGCAGAAGATTGATCAACCCCAAATTGATTGAAATAACGGCCGTCAGCAAAATAAACGGCACGATACCCTGATTCAGGACAGTTCCAGAAATTTCCGCAATACGAACCGGACCACCAACCTCGCCTTGTTGCATATCACCAGTGATGGCACGCCCCAGTCCACGCACAATCATAATGGACATATGAAACGCATCTGACGTTGCCGCAACAAGCGCAGAACCCGGGCCAAGGCGACTAAATTCGCCAACCGGAACAGATGTAACCCCCAAAATTCCAATATTAATTTGTAACTGTTCGTTAAATTGTGATTGCGGCGTTACATCGAGGCTGAGTTGCTGGCCATTTCGCAGCAAAACAAATTGCAAAGTTTTACCGGGACTTTCAACGACAAGTCCGCGCATATCGTCAAAATTCCGGATATCAATTCCGTCAATTTCAAGGATTTTGTCGCCGGGCTGTAACCCTGCTTCAGCCGCTGGCATATCTGGCACAATGTCGCCGATAACAGCTGGTATAACTTGCTTACCGACAGACATGTAAACCGCGGCAAATAGTGCGATCCCTAAAATAAAATTAGCCGCCGGTCCAGCCGCCACAATCGCCATACGCCAATAGAGTCCAGCCCCGGCAAAGCTACCAGACTGCTGGCGGGCAGATGATGCCGGCGCACTTGCCGCATCATCATCACCGCGCATTTTGACATAGCCACCAAGAGGAATCGCCGCAATGCGCCATCGGGTGCCGGTCTTTGCTGTCCAGCCATAAATTTCTGGCCCAAACCCAACCGAGAACACTTCAACAATAACGCCTGCCTTACGCGCCACCCAGTAATGTCCTAATTCATGGATGAACACGACGGGCGTGATCAACAGCAAAAATCCTAAAATTAAATCAGCGGCGCCTAAATCTGGCATAGCATTGATCCTCTAAACTCATTTCTACGGGCCGCACATTGCAACACGGTCTAAGTTAGCGCGGTTAAACTGACATGTAACGCCGGTTTTTTGTCACAGCCTCTGCTGCCAATTGCCGCGCATCGGCATCAACGGCCATCACCAAATCTAATTGATCAATCGCTGGGTTTTTTGCCTGAGCTAAAACCGTTTCAACAATAGCCTGTATCTGCGTGAACCCTATTTTTTCTTGCAAAAAAGCCGCGACGGCCACCTCATTTGCCGCGTTCAAAACAGCTGGGGCCGCGCCGCCTTCGCACAAGGCCTGACGAGCCAGCGCAAAACAAGGAAAGCGGCGTGTGTCAACAGAAGTAAACGTTAGTTGCTCCATAGCCGTTAGATCAAGACGCTCAGCCGCCCAATGCAAACGCTCCGGCCATGCCAATGCATAGGAAATTGGCGTGCGCATATCAGGGCCAGCAAGCTGTGCCACCACTGACCCATCGCGAAAATACACCATACCATGCAGCGCTTGTTGTGGATGAATCAGAACTTCAATTTGATCTGGCTGAAGATCAAACAGCCAATAGGCTTCGATCACTTCCAGCCCTTTGTTCATCATCGTTGCACTATCAACCGAGATTTTTTGCCCCATTGTCCAATTCGGATGCCGAACAGCCTGTATTGGGGTCATTTTGGGCAGGTGCTGGAGCGGCGTTTCCAGAAATGGGCCGCCTGACGCGGTAAGGCAAATATGGCTGAGCGCCGATGTGTCAGCTTGCGCCACCTCACCGCCCGCATGACCTCTCCACCCCTGCCAACATTGAAAAATCGCATTATGCTCGCTATCGACAGGCAGAATATGCGCACCGCATCTCTCAGCCTCAGCCATTACCAGCCCGCCAGCCGACACCAGTGCCTCTTTATTGGCAAGAGCAATGGTTTGCCCGGCTTGTACTGCCGCCAGTACCGAGGGCAAACCAGCAATACCAACAATGCCGGCCACGACAATATCAACAGCCATAGCGGCAATTTTTGAACAAGCCGACTCACCGCCAACAATTTCAACCTCTGTGCCGCCGAGTGCTTCATGTAACTGATCTAATTTCGCCGCGTCGCCAAGCCCGACAATTTTTGGTCTAAATTCTTTAACTAATGCGGCCAGCCCTTCGGCATCACTTCCTGCAACCAGCGCATGGACGGAATAAGCGTCAGGAAATTGTCGGACCAATGCCAACGTGCTTTGCCCGATCGATCCAGTTGCCCCCATCACCGTTATGGTTTTTACAGTGCCCATCAACCGGCGCCCTAAATTGCGAAAAAGAACAAATAAAACCCGGGAACAGTAAAAAGATAACCGTCAAACCGGTCAAGTAAACCGCCATGGCCGGGCAATATTGCACCACTATCCTTGACGTTGAGGCGGCGCTTCAAAGCTGACTCATGCAAATCACCAATTTGCGACAAAACCGCCACGCCGCACCCCAAATATAAGGCGGTAAGAACGTCCAACCCGGCTACAAATGGCAACGCAGCAACGCTGGTGAGACCAACCATAACGGCAATCGCCGCAACAATACCGCCAACACTTCCCGAAACTGTTTTATTTGGGCTGATCTTTGGCGCCAGTTTGATGCCCCCCACAGACCGACCAACAAAATAGGCGGCACTGTCACAGGCAGCGACCACTGCGGCCAGCACTAAAAGCAACCAATGGCCATCTGGCTGATGCAACAACAAGGCGGCAAAATACAGACACACTGACAAGGCAAGCGCAAATAGACCAGCTAACAGCCCAGAACAAATCAACGTGATGCCAAAAGACAATACAGCTAAACCACTGTGCCACAGCACCCCGCCATCAAACACCCAAAGCGGCACCGACTGCATGGCGATCAATAGTGCAGACAAAATTGCCAAAATAGTCTGCGTTTTTAGCATTTTACTGAATTCAAAAGCCATGCCGGCGGCTAAAATCGCAACAACGATGCTGGCAATTTTACTATCAAACCAGACAGCCAAGATAATGGGGATCAAAACCAACACCCCAATAAAACGCCGCGCTGTGCCAGATAGATTCAGACCAATCATATGGTCAGTCGCTTACAACAACACGAAGCGGTTGTTCATTGTCATAATGACCGCCGCCAAAGCGGCGCTGGCGTCCATGAAAATATGTTATCGCGTCAGCCAAATCACTGCGGGCAAAGTCCGGCCATAATTTGTCGCTGAAAAACAGCTCGGCATATGACAAATCCCAAAGAAGGAAGTTTGACAGCCGTTTTTCCCCGCCGGTGCGAATGAGCAAATCAACTGGCGGCAGAATTTTGGTAGACATCCGCGATTTTAACAGATCGTCATTCACATCATCCGCGGCCAACATGCCGGCCTCGACCTCTTTGGCGATGGCAAAGGCGGCACTGGCAATATCCTGACGCCCGCCATAATCAAGCGCGACCGTCAGATTTAACCCGGTATTTTTGGAAGAACGTTGTTCCAGAGTCTGGATTGATGCACACAAATCATCGGCAAACCGATCACGCCGGCCAATGATGCGCAAGCGTACATTGGCATCTAATAATTCTTGAGCTTGCGTATCAATGAATCTGGCGATCAACCGCATCAGACCTGCCACTTCATGTTCGGGTCTGGTCCAATTTTCAGATGAAAAGGCAAATACGGTCAGCCAATTAATCTGCTCATCTGCACAGCTTTTGGTGATTTCCTTTAGCGTTTCCGCGCCTTTATCATGACCAAGCAAGGCCTCAAGGCGCCGTTTTTTCGCCCATCTACGATTACCATCCATGATAATCGCGATATGATTTGGACTAGTTGACATGGGCAGGCTCCGTCACGCCGAAGATGACGCCCTAGACTTGGGTGATTTCTTTTTCTTTATGCGCTAAAGCATCATCCACTTTTTTGACGTATATGTCAGTTACTTTCTGGACTTCCCCTTCTTGTTGATGCCGCTCATCTTCTGAAATCAACCCGTCTTTTTCGGCTTTACGCGCGGTTTCAATTCCATCGCGGCGGATATTACGCATTGCCACCTTGCACGCTTCGGCGTAACGGCCAGCCACTTTCACCATGTCTTTACGCCGTTCTTCTGACAAGTCAGGAATAGGCACACGGATCAACCCGCCTTCCGCCATCGGGTTCAACCCTAAATCAGACTCGCGGATGGCTTTTTCTACAGCCGGGGCCATCGACGCATCCCATACAGAAACAGTCAACAACCGCGATTCAGGCGCCGACACATTGCCCACCTGATTAAGCGGCATTTTTGATCCATAGGCATCAACCATAATTGGCTCTAACATTGCCGGGTTCGCGCGCCCCGCGCGCAACCCCATGAATTCACTCTGCAAACTTGTCAGGCTGGCCTCCATGCGCCGCTTGATATCATCGATGTCCATTTCCGACATATCCGTCCCCTATCGTCTGGTTGGCATGTTACAGCCTGATCCCGCTAGCACACGACGGTGAAGCGCCCTTGATGTTTCACAACGCGCTGGAACTCACCAGGCGTTTCAATCGAAAATACCAAAATTGGAATAGCATTTTCACGTGCTAATGATACAGCCGCCGCATCCATAACACGCAGATCTTCGGTTAACACCTGCATGTAAGATAATTTATCATACCGCGTTGCGGTTTCATCTTTTTCCGGGTCAGCTGAATACACACCATCAACCCGCGTGCCTTTGAGAAGTGCTTGGCAATTCATCTCTGACGCACGCAACGCGGCGGCGGTATCGGTTGTAAAAAATGGGTTGCCAGTGCCAGCGGCAAAAATAACAACACGGCCTTTTTCAAGATGCCGCGTCGCACGGCGCCGGATATAAGGTTCGCAGACCGCGCTAATGGTCAGGGCTGATTGTACCCGCACTGGCACATCTAACTGTTCAAGCGCATTTTGCATCGCCAATGCATTCATTACAGTCGCCAGCATGCCCATATAATCGCCGGTGGCCCGTTCCATACCAGCCGCCGCCCCGGACACCCCGCGAAAAATGTTGCCGCCGCCAATTACCAGACAGACTTCAATGCCCGTAGCGACAACATCCTTCACTTGCTGAGCGACCGTTCCCACCATTTCCGGATCGATACCATAGGGTAGTTTTCCCATTAGGGATTCACCGGAAATTTTCAACATAACACGTTTATAGTGGTGCTGAGACTGGGGTGTGGTCGGGTCGCTCACGTCACATGCGCTCCATAACTATGTTTGGTTTACCTCGTCTTTTAAGACAGTTGCGCGGCCACTTCAGCGGCAAAGTCTGATTCTTCACGCTCAATGCCTTCGCCAAGATTAAACCGGACAAATTCAGTCAAGGCAATATCTGAACCAGCATCTTTGCCGGCTTTTGCCACGACATCGGCAATGCGGGTCTCGCCATCAATGACGGATGTTTGCTCAAGAAGCACAACTTCCTGATAATATTTCTTCATCCGGCCTTCGACCATTTTTTCAGCAATTTCCTGAGGTTTGCCAGATGCCTTTGCTTGTTCTATCAGCACTTCACGCTCACGCTCAACGAGGTCAGCATCAAGATCATCGACCGACAAACTGGCTGGTGAGGTCGCGGCGATATGCATCGCCAACTGTTTGCCAAGCCCGGTCAAAACCGCGGCATCTGCGGCTGATTGCAAACCAACCAATACCCCAATGCGCCCCAGACCATCGGCTGTCGCGTTATGCATATATGGCACCACAACACCAGATGAAACTTCGATTTTATGCATCCGGCGTAATGACATATTTTCGCCAATGGTAGCGATTTTCTGCGTCAACTCTTCCGACACCGTCCGGCCTGTACCCGGAAAATCAGCCGCCATCAGGGCATCAAGGTCTGCCGCACCCAGTGCGAGGCCAGCCAGTGCAGACGCGAATTCCTGAAATTCGGTATTACGCGCAACAAAATCTGTTTCGGCGTTCAGTTCAACAACAGCGCCTTTTGGCCCATCAACAGCAATCGCCACCAGACCTTCAGCCGCTACCCGGCCAGATTTCTTTGCGGCCGTTGCAAGCCCCTTTGTGCGTAACCAGTCAATGGCGGCATCCATATCACCGCCAGTTTCACCAAGCGCTTTTTTGCAATCCATCATGCCAGCGCCAGATTTTTCACGAAGCTCTTTTACCAGAGCAGCAGTCACACTCATCTCAACTAATCCTTGTGTTTCAAGTTCAAACTGTCGGCGGTATACACCTGACAACGAAAAAGACGCCTGTGTTCACACCGTACCGCCAAACACAGGCGCGTAAATTTTAGGCTTGGGTAGCGCCCTCAGCCGCCGCATCATCTGCCACCGCATCAACCGCCGGCACCTCTTCGGCCGCCATTTCAGCCAGCGCAGGTTCCACCGGGGCTTCAATCGCTGCACCAGCATCACCACCGCTTTTCATTAATTCGGTTTGCAACCCATCAAGCACAGCCGCTTGCACCAATTCACAATAAAAAGTAATGGCCCGCATCGCATCATCATTGCCCGGCACAATATAATCAACACCATCTGGGTTGGCGTTACTATCAACAACGGCAACCACAGGAATGCCCAAACGATTGGCTTCCTGCACGGCAATGGCTTCTTTATTTGTGTCCAGAATAAACAGCATATCAGGAATGCCGCCCATTTCCTTGATACCGCCAAGTGTGCGTTCCAGCTTTTCTTGTTCGCGGGTAAGCTGCAGAATTTCTTTCTTGGTCAGCTGGTTGATTTCGCCAGTTTCAAAACGCGATTCCAGATCGCGCAACCGACGAATTGATTGCGAGACTGTCGACCAGTTTGTCAACATGCCGCCAAGCCAGCGATGGTTCACATAATATTGGCCACAATTACGCGCGGTTTCGGCAATTTTTTCAGATGCTGCGCGTTTCGTGCCGACAAACAGAACCCGGCCACCGCGTGATGTCACATCGCTCAGCGCCTGTAACGCCTGCTGAAACATCGGCATAGTCTGTTGCAGATCAAGAATATGGGTTTTGTTGCGCGCGCCAAAAATGAATTGTTCCATTTTTGGGTTCCAGCGACGTGTGCTATGTCCGAAATGCACGCCAGCTTCAAGCATTTGGCGCATGGTAAATGTAGGGAGAGCCATTTTTATTACTCCTGTTCTCCGGTTAAACCTCCATGGGGAAATGAAAGACCACTGCCTTCACCGGATGGCCGTCACGACAGGATTGACTGCGTGATAACCGACCCCATGTGTGAAATCGCGTGTTGTTTAGCTTGTTCAGGCCTGAATTGCAACCCGTTAACGCCAAAAAACATTACCCATTCCCAAGAGTACTAACTTATAATTCCTGCACGCTTAA
>CAJWSS010000062.1:0-9067 GCA_913045915.1 uncultured Alphaproteobacteria bacterium
TCTTCGCATAAACCGCAATAAATACACTTAGTCATATCAATGTCATAGCGTGTGGTTCGGCGAGATCCGTCAAGACGGGGTTCAGCCTCAATCGTAATGGCCTGAGCCGGACAGACCGCCTCACATAATTTACACGCAATACAACGTTCTTCGCCATTGGGATAGCGGCGCAAAGCATGCTCGCCTCTGAACCGCGGCGACAGATACCCTTTTTCATAGGGGTAATTCAGCGTCACTTTCGGTTTGAAAAAATATTTCAGTGTAAGCAACAGGCCCTTTGCCATCTCAAGCAGCAGAAAGGACCGTAACGCATTGACCATCGCACTCATGACCAGATTTCCTTTCTCAAGTTTCTAGCCGCCAAGCACCGGCAGGCTGTCAGTTGCCACCAGAAAACCGGCGGTCAAAACCACATAAATCAGGGAGAAGGGAAGGAAAATTTTCCAGCCCAGACGCATCAGCTGATCATATCTGTAACGCGGGGTTGTCGCCCGCACCCATAAAAATACAAACAAAACCAGACAGATTTTGATGATAAACCAAATCGGCCCCGGGATCATATTGAACGGGGCGATATCTACAGGTGGCAACCAACCACCCAGGAACAGAACGGTCGTCATCGCGCTCATCAAAATCATATTGGCATATTCACCCAAGAAGAACAGCGCGAATGACATTGACGAATATTCAACAAAATAGCCGGCAACCAATTCTGACTCACCCTCCGGCAAGTCGAACGGCGCCCGGTTGGTTTCCGCAAGTGTCGAGATGAAAAACACCACAAACATTGGCAATAATGGAATCGCAAACCACATGCCACGCTGGGCTTCGACAATCGCTGTCAGGTTCAATGTGCCGGCACACAGCAACACATTGATGATCACCAGCCCCATCGACACCTCGTAGGACACCATCTGCGCCGCCGAACGCAACGCCCCCAAAAACGCATATTTGGAATTGCTAGCCCACCCTGCCATGATCACGCCATAGACCCCCAATGACGAAATCGCAAAAAGGTACAAAATACCGACATTGATGTCGGCTATGACCAAACCTTCTCCGAACGGAATCACCGCCCAAGCCACCAGCGACAAAATGAATGTCAGCATGGGTGCTAAAATAAAAACAATTTTGTTAGCACCCGCTGGTAAGATTGTTTCCTTGGCCATAAGCTTCAACGCATCGGCAAAAGGCTGGAACATGCCAAACGGGCCGACCACATTTGGCCCTCTACGCAATTGCATAAAGCCTATAACCCGCCGTTCAGCCAAGGTCAGATAAGCCACGGCTATTAACAACGGGCCAACTACGGCGAATATCTTGGCTAGGATCCAGCCAAGTTCAAGCATCCAGTCCTGACTTAGAAATTCAACCATCGCTCTACTCCGCCGCAACAGGTGCCGCATCACCGCCATTGGCGGCGCGCCGGCATTCGGCCATGGTTTCTGACGACCGGCTGATCGCACAGGTCATATGGAAATTTTTCAAAGCGTAACCGATCGGTGCGGTCCCTACCTTGCCACGCCCACCAAAGGCGGCCCATTTGGTTGGCGCAATCTCTTCCATCCCGGCAAATTGCGGATGTGCGTCGATCAGGCTTTCGCGCAATTCGGCCAGCGTATCAAACCCGACTGATTTGCCCAAAACGCCCGCAACAGCGCGAATAATAGCCCAATCTTCCCGCGCCTCACCGGGCGGGAATGTCGCGCGGCTGGCATATTGTACCCGACCTTCGGTGTTGACATAAATTCCATCTTTTTCCGTGTAGGCTGCACCTGGCAGGACCAAATCGGCATAATGCGCACCATTATCACCATGATGACCTTGATAAATCACAAAACTTGACTCAAATGGCGCCATATCGATTTCATCAGCCGAAAGGAGCCACAACAGCTTTAGTTTACCGGCGCTAGCGGCCTTGCCCATCGCGGAAATGTCCATACCGCCACGCCCCGGCACAAAGCCCACATCAAGTGCCCCGACACGACCGGCCGCAGTATGTAGCACATTAAAGCCATTCCACCCCTTGGCAACGACACCATAGATGTCGGCGATTTTACGCGCCATACCGAGAACTGCGGTCCCATCGTCCCGCGCCAACGCACCCATACCAATGATTATCATCGGCCGTTTGGCTTTTTTCAATTTGGCGGCAAATTTGTGCGATCCGTCAGCGATCTTGTTCAAAATAGACGGATCATCGCCAAGACATTCAGCGTCATAAGTCAGGTCTGCTTGCGGGCCGACAACGGCGATCGGCATCCGGCTTGACAACCAGTTCCGCCGGATGCGTGCATTTAACACCGCCGCCTCGATACGCGGATTGCTACCAATAATCAACAACGCATCGGCATCATCAATGCCGGCAATCGTCGAGTTGAAAATATAACCAGCGCGCGCGCCGCCAATCTTGGCGCCATCCTGACGACAATCCATATGCGGACTGCCAATACGCGACATCAAGCTGTGTAGAGCGTAAACAGATTCAACATCGACTTGGTCACCAACAATCGCGCCAATACCGGCTGGTTTGGCCTTTTTCAATGCAGCCGCTGCGGTTTTTAGGGCGTCATCCCAGTTAATCGGATGCAGCCGCCCATCCTTACCGCGCGCATAGGGCTGGTCAAGCCGCTGGCGCCGCAGCCCATCAATCGCATACCGGGTTTTATCAGAAATCCATTCCTCATTGATATCTTCATTTAGACGCGGCAAAACCCGCATTACCTGCCCGCCGCGAGCATCGATCCGGATATTGCTGCCCACCGCGTCCATCACGTCGATACTCTCAACCTTGTTCAATTCCCACGGGCGCGCTGTAAAAGCATACGGCCGCGAAGTCAGCGCCCCAACCGGACACAAATCAATCACATTGGCCGACAATTCGGACGCCAGCGTCTTTTCCAGATAGGTGGTGATCTCGACATTTTCACCGCGCCCAATCGCACCAAGCTCAGGAACACCAGCGACCTCAGTCGCAAAGCGGACACATCTGGTGCAATGAATGCAGCGGGTCATCACCGTACTGATCAACGGGCCCATATGTTTATTTTCAACTGCCCGCTTATTTTCGGCATAGCGTGACCCGTCAAGCCCGTACCCCATCGCCTGATCTTGAAGGTCGCATTCACCGCCCTGATCACAAATCGGACAATCAAGCGGGTGGTTGATCAACAAAAACTCCATCACCCCTTCGCGGGCCTTTTTTACCCGATCGGTATCGGTGCGGATAACCATGCCGTCACCAGCCGGCATCGCACAAGACGCGATCGGTTTTGGCGCCCGTTCCATATCGACAAGGCACATCCGGCAATTGCCTGCAATCGACAGCCGGTCATGATAGCAAAAGCGCGGGACTTCAACGCCGGCAGCCTCACAGGCCTGAAGTACGGTTGACCCGTCTTCAATCTCGACCTCGACGTCATTAACTGTCAGTTTTGGCATGGCGCTTTTCCGTTCCTTATTCTGCCGCTTCAACCGCGTGACGTGCCGCAATACGGCGCTCAATTTCAGGTCTGAAATGCTTTATCAGTCCCTGAATAGGCCAGGCGGCTGCATCGCCAAGCGCGCAGATCGTATGGCCCTCAACCTGGCGGGTTACCTGCTCAAGCGTGTCGATCTCATAGGCTTCAGCCTCACCGCGGACAAGCCGTTCCATCATACGCCACATCCAGCCGGTGCCTTCACGGCATGGCGTGCATTGGCCGCATGATTCATGTTTATAAAAATAAGATAGCCGAGAAATTGCCTTGACGACATCCGTGCTTTTATCCATGACGATAATACCGGCGGTGCCGAGCCCAGTCCCGGCCGCACGCAAGGCATCAAAATCCATTGTTATGTCGTTGCAAACGTCAATTGGCATGAGCGGCGTTGATGACCCACCCGGTATCACCGCCAGCAAATTATCCCAACCGCCACGAACGCCGCCTGCGTGCTTTTCCAGCAATTCGCGAAGCGGAATACCCATTTCTTCTTCAACGTTACACGGCTTATTCACATGGCCGGAAATGCAAAACAGCTTTGTACCAGTATTATTTTCCTTGCCAAGACCGGCAAACCAGTTGGCACCGCGCCGCAAAATCGTCGGTGCCACTGCAATGGATTCGACATTATTCACCGTTGTCGGACAACCATAAAGACCGACACCGGCCGGAAATGGTGGCTTTAAACGCGGCTGGCCTTTTTTGCCCTCAAGAGATTCCAGCAAAGCTGTTTCCTCACCGCAAATATAAGCCCCGGCACCGCGATGCAGATAAATATCAAAATCCCATCCGGATTTTGCCGCATTTTTGCCAAGCAAACCCGCATCATAGGCTTCATCGATTGCCGTCTGCAACCGGCGGGCTTCATTCACAAATTCGCCGCGGATATAGATATAAGCCGCATGCGCACGCATCGCAAAACCAGCCACCACACAGCCTTCAAGCAATTTATGCGGTTCATGGCGGATGATATCCCGGTCTTTACATGTGCCGGGCTCTGACTCGTCGGCATTAACCACCAGATAATGCGGCCGGTCTTTGACCTCTTTTGGCATAAATGACCATTTAAGACCTGTGGGGAACCCGGCACCACCGCGCCCGCGCAACCCAGACGCCTTAATACGTTCGACAATTTCGTCATGGCCAAGCTTCAACAGCTTTGCCGTGCCATCCCAATCACCGCGTGCCTTGGCCGCTTTTAACCCGGGATCCGCCCATCCATATATATTTGTAAAAATACGGTCTTGATCTTTAAGCATGTGCCGATCCCCGCTTTTTTGCTGTGGATTTTGATGCCTTGCCGGTCTTCACCGCGGCCAATGTGGTGCCGCCGCCATGCGCTTCAGACCCGGACCGACCAATAACCGAACCGACCGGTAACGGTTTATCGGCTTCCAGCGAGTCAAGCAACGCGCCGGTTGTTTCGTAATCTAGATCCTCATAAAAATCGTCGTTCACCTGCAAAATCGGTGCATTGACGCAGGCGCCAAGACATTCAACCTCTAGCAATGAAAAACGCCCACATGCTGAAGTCTGGCCAGATGCAATATTGTAGCGATCTTTAATACAGCGCATCATTTCATCAGACCCACGCAACCAACAAGGCGTGGTTGTACAGGCCTGCAGAAAATATTTGCCGACCGGTTTTAAATTAAACATGGTGTAAAAAGTTGCCACTTCCAGCACCCGGATTTCAGCCATTTCAAGCCGGTGGGCAATCGCCTCAATCGCCGCCATGGGAATCCAGTTATCATGCTGGCGTTGCGCTAAATCCAGCAAAGGCATGACCGCACTGGCCTGACGGCCCTTTGGATATTTTGCAATGATGCGCTTTATCTCTTTTTCATTTTCAGCCGTAAATTTGAATGTTTTCGGCTGATCTGCTGCAATGCGGTCATCAATACTCATCGGTCAATCTCACCAAACACAATATCAAGCGAACCAATAATCGCGACTGAATCGGCAAGCATATGCCCCCGAGACAAATGATCTACTGCCGCCATAAAATAGAAGCCCGGTGCACGGATTTTACAGCGGTAGGGCTTGTTCGTTCCGTCTGACACCAAATACACACCAAACTCACCTTTTGGCGCCTCAACGGCTGTATAGCTCTCGCCCTCTGGCACATGAAAGCCTTCGGTATACAGCTTAAAATGATGGATCAATGCTTCCATTGACTGTTTCATCTCACCCCGGCTTGGCGGAATGATTTTATTATTTTGCGCCATCACCGGACCAGCAGGCATGCCATCAATGGCTTGTTCGATAATACGCAATGACTGGCGCATTTCCTCTACCCGCACCAGATATCGTGCATAACAATCGCCGGTCTTGCCGATGGGGATATCAAAATCCATTTCGTCATAGGCGTCATAAGGCTGGGTCTTGCGCAAGTCCCATGCCACGCCCGACCCACGCAAACAGGGCCCGGTGATGCCAAGCGACAACGCGTCATCATAACTAATCACGCCAATATCAACGGTCCGTTGCTTAAAAATGCGATTTTCCGTGAGCAGGGTTTCCAGATCATCAATAAAATCAGGGAATTTTTGTGCCCAATTTTTGATATCACGCAACAGATCGTCAGGCAGGTCCTGATGCACACCGCCGGGCCTGAAATAGGCCGCATGAAGCCGGGCGCCACAGGCACGCTCGTAAAACCCCATCAAATGCTCGCGCTCTTCAAAGCCCCAGAGCAATGGCGTCATCGCCCCTACATCGATAGCAAAGGTCGTCAAGTTGAGAAGATGGTTCAATATCCGCCCAATCTCGCAATACAACACGCGGATATATTGGGCACGGCGCGGCACTTCAATGCCAAGCGCCTTTTCCACAGCCAATGCCCACGCATGTTCCTGATTCATCGGCGATACATAATCAAGCCGGTCAAAATACGGCAACGCCTGTAGGTAAGTTTTATGCTCGATGAGTTTTTCCGTACCGCGGTGCAACAGCCCAATATGCGGGTCGGCACGTTCAATTACCTCGCCATCCATTTCCAGCACCAAACGCAATACGCCGTGCGCCGCCGGGTGCTGCGGGCCAAAATTCATTGTGATAGGTTTAATTTGCATCTCAGCCATAACGCACCATCACCCTTTTTGCTCTGCATCGTCACCTGCGGGCTTGTCAGCAATTTGCGTCTGCATGCCTTCCCACGGACTCAAAAAATCAAAATCACGGAATTCCTGCACAAGATGCACAGGCTCATTAACGACCCGCCGCTGGTTATCGTCATACCGTACCTCGACATGACCGGTCAGCGGGAAATCTTTACGCAACGGATGCCCCTCGAAACCATAATCGGTTAGCAAACGGCGCAAATCCGGGTGGCCGGCAAAGAAAATACCAAACATATCCCAGACTTCACGCTCGGCCCAGTTTGCCGCCATAAACAGACCGGTCACCGATGGCACTGCTTGCCCGGCGGCAACTGCGGCGACAAGACGCATGCGCATGTTATTATCCATCGACAGCAACAGATACACCACGTCAAATCGTGACTCGCGTTCAGGATAGTCAACAGCGGTCAGGTCAATCAGCTGGTTAAAGGCGGCCTGCCGATCACCGCGTAACAAAGTCAACACTTGCGGAACATCGGCCGGGTTGACGCGCAATTCGATCTCACCGCGCACCACAGCGCAAGACACCACCATTTTATCAACGACATCGGCAATATGATCCGCCATTGCCAAGAGCGCTGTTTCCTTTTCTCCACCCGCTGGCAGATCTGAGCCATGATTTTCAGTCATTGCAGCGCCCTTCGCTGTTTGTGTTACATCTAATAAAGCGGCTGTGAAACTATCAATCTAGGACCGTGCTATAGTGGCGGTGCGGCGGATTTTCTTTTGCAACTGCAGCAATCCATAAATCAGCGCTTCGGCGGTTGGCGGACAGCCCGGCACATAGACATCAACAGGCACAATCCGGTCACATCCACGTACGACCGCATAGGAATAATGGTAATAGCCACCACCATTGGCACATGACCCCATCGACAACACCCAACGCGGTTCCGGCATCTGGTCATAGACCCGGCGCAATGCAGGTGCCATTTTATTGGTAAGTGTTCCAGCAACAATCATCACGTCCGATTGGCGTGGGCTTGGCCGGAATAACATACCATAGCGGTCCATGTCATAGCGGCTGGCCGCCGAGTGCATCATTTCGACTGCACAGCAGGCCAAACCGAATGTCATCGGCCACAAAGACCCAGACCGGGCCCAGTTAAATAATTTGTCAGCTTTCGCAATCACAAATCCACGATTGGTAATTTCATCACCAACAGCGCGCAAAATGGCATCTTGATCGGCGCCCGGGGGAATTGGTGCCGCCTTGGCCGGATCCATTATTCCCATTCCAAAGCTCCCTTTTTCCACTCATAAATAAAGCCAACCGTCAGCACTGCTAAAAACAGCATCATTGACCAGAATCCAAACAGGCCAATCCCGCCAAGGGCAACTGCCCATGGGAATAAAAACGCCACTTCCAAGTCGAAAATAATAAATAAGATAGCGACCAAATAAAACCGCACATCAAATTGCCGCCGTGAGTCATCAAATGCGTCAAACCCACATTCATAGGCCGCCATTTTTTCTTCATCAGGCCGCTGGTTGCCCAACACAAAGGCAGACAAAACAAAGGCCGCAGACAAGCCGATGGCAATCGCGAAGAACACAGCGATTGGTAAATATTCACCCAGAAAAATTTCCACCTGTATCTCCTGCTGAACCTGCGGGAAAAGAACAACTAAAGTGAATAATTCAGCGCTGGTGGAATTGCAAGCCGCATATTGGAAAAACCGTTCCAGATATTCATTTTTATACCAACAACATCGAAAATTGCTGGAACAGCGCTTGTCAGTCATTTTGCAAGATGCCTACTATGCGACATTCTGGTGTTATGCCCAGCCTTTTTATTGGCGGTGATGATACCAATTCTTTTGTTTGCGACAGACTGGCCCCAAGGAGTGCGCGCCATGAACGAGACAAATACCGATCCATATATCACGATGGCAAGATTGATGGGCTTTGGCGGATTGGTGCCATTTGTTGGCTGTGCTGTCCTGATGTATTCAGGTAGCCCCAATGCCAGCGTTATTGCCTTGTTTGCCAATGCGGTATACGGGGCGGTAATTCTCAGCTTTGTTGGGGCGGTCCATTGGGGCCTAGCGATGCGCGCGGACAGATCGCCCTATTGGTATGTCTGGTCTGTCACACCCGCCATTATGGGATGGTTGGCGATTGTTCTGCTAGATATCAAAATCAGCCTGCTAGCACTGGCAATTGCCTTTACCTTGGCATGGTCGGTTGACCGACAGGCCAGTTTGCGCGGCCTGATCCCGGCATGGTATATGCAGATGCGTCACATTTTGACAGCGGGCGCGACAGTATCGCTGTTGGCAACAGCTTTTGCCCCAGCTATCGGATAATCACCGTCACCTGTTCAGGCGCGGGCACGCAGCATAATCACATTGCCGCAGATCACCAATCCCAATCCAATAAATGCCAGACTGCTCCATGTGTAGGATTCAAAAACCGTTGAAATCAACAGAGCAAATACTGGGAATATAACCGTTGCGTAGC
>CAJWSS010000063.1:0-8998 GCA_913045915.1 uncultured Alphaproteobacteria bacterium
CACGGCATCCCACATTTTGCCATTTCAATTGCTGTTAAAGATAAAGGTAAAATCACCGCTGCCCTGGTGTTTGACCCGGTACGCCATGAATATTTCTTTGCTGAAGCGGGCCAGGGCGCGTTTGTCAACGACCGCCGTCTGCGGGTTTCTGGACGGCGCCATATGGCAGATTCATTATTTGCCACCGGCATTCCCTTTCTGGGTCACGGCGACGCGGCCAGCCATACACGATTTGGCAAAGAGCTTCAAAAAGTCATGGCGGTAAGTGCCGGGGTCCGGCGTTTTGGATCAGCCGCGCTCGATTTGGCTTATGTTGCCGCCGGCCGCTATGATGGCTTTTGGGAACGCGGCCTAAAATCATGGGATATTGCCGCCGGCATTCTGCTGGTGCGCGAAGCTGGCGGGTTTGTGTCTGATTTTGCCTCGCGCGATCGGGCGCTTGATAGCGGTGATATTGTGGCCGCCAATCCATCAATCCATGCAGAATTATTAAAATGCTTAAATTCTGCTACCGCTGACGGTGCCTAAGCCCTAGTGCTTTTTTGCAAATTCGGTACATGCAAATGGCTGAATAAGGCACCGCAAGGGCTTGCCAATCTTCATAATCCTGCCATTCTTTAGCATTAGACCTGACAAAGGCACGCCTAGCCAGATAGACGCCTTAGACAATTCATTTTGAGGTGTCAGAGCAATTTGGCAGAGATTGTCGCTGGTAATGATTGTGGAGAGTCGAACATGCGCACTGACCCCAAACGTTTTTTATTTCGGATGATGTTATTTCTAGCGTTTGTCGGCACGATTTGCGCCCTGTTATTTGCCCCGCTAAAAAGTGCGTTTATGGGCAACCCGGCATTAAATAGCGTGATATTGGCAACGCTTGGACTGGGCATTTTATATGTGATCCGGCAAATTCTGCGATTGACCCCTGAACGAAACTGGTTGCTATCAATCCAGAAAACCGGCTCGTTGGACACGCCGGAAAAACGACCTGTTTTGCTGGCAACGGTTTACGCCATGCTGGCTGACTCACGTCATGATGCGCAATTATCAGCCCTGTCATTGCGGTCAGTGCTTGATGGTGTCGCCGCCAGACTAGATGAGGGGCGTGAAATTTCGCGCTACATGATCGGGCTGTTGGTGTTTTTGGGTCTTCTTGGCACCTTCTGGGGGCTGTTACAGACAATTGGTGCGGTCAGCCTTGTCATTAACTCGCTTGATGCCGATAGCGCCAATTTCCAAGCGATGATGTCGCAATTGCGATCTGGTTTAGACGCCCCACTTTCCGGCATGGCAACGGCGTTTTCGTCTTCACTGTTCGGCCTTGCCGGCTCGCTTATTCTAGGATTTCTTGATCTTCAGTTAGGTCAGGCCATGGGCCGGTTCTTTAACGAATTGGAAGACTGGCTTTCAGCCTTTGCCAGATTCAATGACAGCAACACAGCCAGCGGTGCGCATGGTGCCCTCGCCCATGGCATGAGCGAAGAAGCCGCACGGGCATTATTGTCATTGTCGCAATCGATTGCAGAGGGCGAAACCAACCGGACAAAAATTGTTGAACAAATGTCCAAACTGAACAGTACAATGGCCACGTTAAATGAAGCCAGCGCGGATGATCGCCGGATCCGCGAACAGCTGGCAGAACTCAATGCCAATCTGCAACAGCTTGCTGATGATATGCGCACCGACCGCAGTCACCAAACGGAAATTCTGACAGCTGAATTACGCGGCTTGTCGCAATCAATTGCGGCCCTGATTGGCACCTCTTCAATTGCCAAACGGAGCAAATAAGCATGGCACTGGCACGCCTTGGCAATACCCGCCGCAGTGAGAATTTTACCTGGCCCGGCTTTGTCGATGCGCTGGCAACATTGCTTATGGTCATCATCTTTGTCTTGATGGTGTTTGTTCTCATTCAAGCCAATTTGGCCTATCGCGTGTCTGGGCAGGACGCGACGCTTGGCGAAATGCGTCAACAATTGGCATCTTTAAGCGAATTGCTGAATATCGAACGGCGCGCTAGTGCAGATCTAGCGGCAGATTTGGCCCAATTACAAATCCAGCTTGAAACCAGTGAAACCGACCGTAGCGCCCTTGCCGAACAGCTGGCGTTGGTGCAGGCGACACTCGGCACCCGCACCAGTGAATTAACCACCCTTTCCGCCAAGCAAGCCGAAACCGAGGCCGCCCTAGCGGCCGCCCGAGACGCCCTTGATGAGCGTTTACGGGCCCTGCAAATGGTCGAAGGGCAATTAGCCCTGACCGAAGCACGCAATCGCACACAGCAACAAACCATGCGCGATCTGGAGGCGGAAACCACCGCCTCAAAAGCTGAAGTTGCGCAAATGACTTTGGTTTTGGCCGGGCTACGCCAGCGCATTGAAGAATTAACATCATTGCTGGCAGAAAAAGACCGGCAGGCAGAAGCAGACAAAGTGGCCATTGCCAATCTTGGTAAATCGCTGAATAACGCATTGGCCAGCCGCGTTCAGGAATTGCAACAATTCCGCTCTGAATTTTTTGGCCGGCTACGTGATGTGCTGAAAGGCCGGGACGATGTGCAGATTGTCGGCGACCGGTTTGTCTTCCAGTCAGAGGTTTTATTTGCGCCGGGGCAGGCTGATATTGGCCCCACCGGGCAAAGCCAACTTGCCCAGCTTGCCGTTGCACTCGCAGATATCGCCGCAAAAATTCCAGATGATATCAATTGGGTGCTACAAGTTGACGGACATACCGATAATTTGCCGGTTCGGGCCGGCCGCTACACTGATAATTGGGACCTGTCCACCGAACGCGCCTTGTCCGTGGTCAGATTTCTGGTGTTACAGGGTGTGCCAGCCAAACGGTTGGCGGCGACTGGTTACGGCGAATTTCAACCTCTAACCAACGGCGATAGCGTTGCGGACCGGCGCCTTAATCGCCGCATAGAGTTGAAAATTACCCAACGTGTTGCCGCCAAATAAGATGATCTAATCCCCTGCCTGATGGTCACTGATGCTGACCAGTTGCCGGCGTTCGTGCTTCGTCATAAACTGGCCCTTGGTTCTGCATCAACTTCATGAGGTCAAGGCCTGTCATGTCATTTGGGTGGCGTGTCTCACAACGGTTCCTTAACGGGCTCATGTTGGCGGTATACGTGATGCTGGCGGCTTGCGTTCCAATTGATGAAACATTTGATTACCGCTATGCCGCGCTTCAGTCTGGATACAGTCCATTCATTGCCGCAACGCAAAATCAACCCTCAACTTTAGACGGTTCACGAATAGCACCAGACCAAACCGATATTATAAATCTGGCGGCATCGCAGTCATCCACAGCCATCACCCAGCCGGATAAGCCGCACAAAAATGATCTGCTGACCAAAATGGAAATCAGCCTAGGCACCGATCAGACAATTTCAATTTGGCAATTTTACCCGCCGGCAACAACGGCGGAACAGATGCATTCACAAACCACGCGGCACGATATTATAATGCAGGTGAACAACAGGTTATTTGCCACTGACAAGCGGGTCACAATTCTAACCCCGGCAGACCCGTTTTTCTGGCCGCAAATAGGATCACTCATACAGCCGGTCGTCATTCAACTTCATTATTTTTGCGGTATTGATTGCACCTCAACCCCCTATAGCGGCGATGGGTTACTGCAAGTTGATTTTGATACCAACCAAGCCCATATCCGCAATATGGCGTTGACCAGCCTGAACAACAGTCAATTGATTGGCCAGCTCAATTTTAACCTTGAACGCCTGTCCAAAAACAGCTTTTTAGACCCCAACGCCCAGCTTATTTTCAGCATTGATAGCGCCCAGCAACATATTTTCAATGCCAAGGTGCTTGGCGCAATCGATCCAGCACCGGCGCCATTGTCAAATGGTGCGTTTGGCGCCGCTGATACACAGTCTGACAACGCCCTTATTGGCCATTTCCAAAGCAAATGAGCCGTCAGTTTTTCGGCAGAGAAAACTGCAATTCAGCCAATGTGCGATATAAGGCCGATTCGACCATTAAGCTTTCATGCGTGCCAATCGCCTGTATGCGGCCACGATCCATTAGCAAAATACGATCTGCCTGAACGACTGTAGCCAACCGATGCGCAATCACCAAGCTGGTGCGGTTTTTCATCAAATTTTCAAGGGCATGCTGAACAGCGGCTTCAGATTGTGCATCCAGTGCGCTTGTCGCCTCATCAAGCAGTAACAAACGCGGGTTCCGCAAAATGGCCCGGGCAATGGCAATGCGCTGACGCTGTCCGCCGGAAAGACGCACCCCCTTTTCACCAACCAGCGCGTCATACCCGCCATCAAGAGCAGAAATAAATGCATCAGCCTGGGCTTTTTGCGCTGCCTCGACAATCATGTCATGGCTGGCATCCGGGCAACCAAAGGCAATATTGTCACGCACCGTTGATGAAAACAAAGCCGCGTCTTGTGGCACCAAACCAATATGCCCACGCAACTCAGCCATCGCCACATCACGTATATCAACACCCGCCACTGATATACGACCGGCCAACGGATCATGGAAACGCAACAACAAATGAAAAAGCGTTGATTTACCCGCACCACTTGGCCCGACAATCGCCACACGCTCGCCAGCCGCAATGGTGAAATCCAAGCCGGAAACAGCTGGTCTGCCGCGCGCTGATGGATAGGCAAAATCAACATGATCAAACTGGCAAGCCACCGGACTATTCAGGTCAAGCGGTTGCGGGCTGGCTGGTTGCGGCATCACCGCCTTGGTATCAAGAAGATGCGCAATACGTTCAGCCGCACCAGCCGCGCGTTGCAGATCGCCAGCAAGTTCCGATAAAAAGCCGGTCGAGCTTGCCACCAAAAAGGCATAAAAAATGAAAGACGATAAATCACCGGGGCTGATCCGGCCGGCCATCAAATCCTGACCGCCGATCCACAAAATGACACTGATCCCGCTAAATACCAGAAAGATCAATATACCGCTTAGCACCCCGCGAAGTTTGACCCGCGCCAGACCGGCATCAAGACTATGTTGCACCGCATGGTCAAATTTATCCCGCATATGGCGTTCACGGCCAAAAGCCTGCACCGTGTGAATTGCGTTAACTGTCTCCTCGGCCTCAACAGCCACATCGGCAAGCCGGTCTTGTGCTAAACGTGAGGTGACGCGCAAACGCCGCCCTAAAATAATCAAGGGCAAAACCACCAACGGCACCACTACCATCACGACCAGTGACATTTTTGGGCTTGATAAAACCACCATCACCACCCCGCCAACGAGAAGCAACAGATTGCGCGCCGCCATAGAAAGCGTTGATGTCATCACTGTTTGCACAACGGTTGTGTCAGTTGTTATGCGGGCCAGCACATCGCCGGTACGGTTATTTTCAAACCAGCTTGCAGACAGACCCATGACATGGCTAAAAACCGCGCGGCGGATATCAGCTAGCACCAATTCACCAATTTTATTGACCATTGTGGTGCGCAAAAAACTGCCAAAGGCAAGCACCACAGCAATCAGCGCCGTTGCCAGCACCGCACGGTCAAGCAAGGCTGGGTCGCCTTTCCCAAGCCCCTCATCAACAAGGTAGGCCAAGCCCCGCCCCATGCATAAAAGCGCCGCCGCCACCAAGGTTAACGCCATAACAGCGGCCACAATCCGGCCTTTGTGCGGGCGCAGATAGGGCCAAAACACCCGCAGCAAATCACTGCTGGCATAGTCTCTTGCCGGCACCTTATCGGGCGTCATGGCTTGTGGCTGTTGCTGGTGCCCATGCATCGAATGTCTTTTCCCTCAAATTCGCGTCCTATGACGCTGGCAGTTTTTCCTGACTGGGGGCTTGCTAATCATCGCCAGAGAGGATATACCACCAGCGCTGTTGTAAGGCGAGACTGATTTCCGCCGCACAGCATCTAGATGACATTACGCCTGGCCGTCACAGTTAAGCGGCCAAACCGGAGATTGGCATGAAAAAAGATACGCACCCAGATTATCATGAAATCACAGTTGTGATGACCGATGGCAGCGAGCGTAAAACACGTTCTACATGGGGCAAGCCCGGCGACGTGCTAAAGCTCGATATCGACCCGAAAACCCATCCAGCATGGACCGGTCAGCACCGTATCGTTGATTCTGGCGGTCAGGTTGCACGCTTCAACAAACGTTTTGCTGGTCTTGGTGTAAAATAACCAATCGTAAAGCGCAAATCAGATCGTAACAAAGCCGGTATTTCGCCGGCTTTTTTATTGTGTCACTTTTCGATCAGCATGCAGAGCCAAAGCTGTATTAGGCACAGCATTAAGCGCAAAATTAGGCTGAATTTTTAATCGCCGCTTGCGCCGCCGCCAGCCGCGCCGCTGGCACCCGGAATGGCGAACAGGACACATAATCAAGGCCGACCTCTTCAAAGAAACAAATCGAGTCAGCATCACCGCCATGTTCGCCGCAAATGCCTAATTTGATGTCTGGCCGTGTTGAGCGGCCACGCTTTACCCCCATATCGACAAGGAAGCCAACGCCCTCACGGTCAATCGAGACAAACGGGTCAACCGGGTAGATGTCGGCGTCCGCATAATGATGCAAGAATGACCCAGCATCATCGCGGCTGATCCCCAGAGCTGTTTGCGTCAAATCATTCGTGCCAAACGAGAAAAATTCAGCCTCGTTCGCCAGTTCTGCGGCACAAATAGACGAGCGTGGCAATTCAACCATCGTGCCAACGAGATAGGATACAGACACACCCGTTTCAGCCATCACCGCGCTTGCCGCCGCATCAATTTCCTGCTTACACAGACTAATTTCACGGGCTGTTGCGGCTAATGGCACCATAATTTCCGGCGATGGCACATCGCCTGTTTTCTGGGCGACCGCACAGGCCGCTTCAAAAATGGCGCGGGCTTGCATCCGGCAAATTTCTGGATAGGTGATGGCCAACCGGCACCCACGATGGCCAAGCATGGGATTCGATTCGGATAATTTGACAGCACGCTGACGTGCGGTTTCAACCGTCACGCCAGATACCTTTGCCACCTCCGCTAATTCATCCGCTGAATGTGGCAAAAATTCATGCAATGGTGGGTCAAGCAAGCGGATGGTGACTGGCCGGCCGGCCATTATGCTAAACAGAGATTCAAAATCTTTGCGTTGCATGGGCAATAATTTTGCCAGCGCCGCTTCGCGGCCTTCGGTGGTGTTAGCCATAATCATTTGCCGCATGGCAATGATACGGTCGGCATCGAAGAACATATGTTCAGTGCGGCACAAACCAATGCCTTCAGCCCCAAAATCGAGGGCGACCTGTGCATCTGTGGTGGTTTCCGCGTTGGCGCGCACGCCAAGCCGCCGTCGTTCATCAGCCCATTTCATAATGGTGCCAAACGCCCCAGACATTTTTGGTTGGATGGTGTCAACCGCGCCGGCATAAACATCGCCAGTGGCCCCATCGATAGTGATCACATCACCTTCCATAAGCACCTGATCCTGAATAAAAACCTTGCCGCTTACTTCATCAAATCGCACATCACCCGCACCGCACACACAGGCCCGGCCCATGCCACGTGCCACCACCGCGGCATGGCTTGTCATACCGCCGCGTGCGGTCAGAATGCCAGCCGCCGCATGCATGCCGTGGATATCTTCTGGGCTTGTTTCCAGCCGTACCAGAATGACTGTCTCGCCCGCCGCCGCCATTTCTTCGGCGCGGTCCGCACTCAGTACAATCTTGCCGCAGGCCGCCCCGGGGGACGCCGGCAGGCCGCGTGTCAAACAGGTTTTTTCTGCTTTCGGATCAAGTGTTGGGTGAAGCAACTGGTCAAGCGCATTGGCATCAATCCGGCATAGCGCTTCATCCCGGCTGATCAGATTTTCTTCAGCCATTTCAACAGCCATCCGCAAGGCCGCCTCGGCGGTGCGTTTTCCACTTCGCGTCTGCAGCATATATAGCGTACCCTGCTGCACCGTGAATTCCAAATCCTGCATATCGCGGTAATGCGCTTCAAGCCGCGACCGAACATCATTTAACTGCGCGAACACATCTGGCATGGCTTCTTGCAATGACGCGGCGCTACTGCCGGATTTTTCACTTTCTTTTATAGTCAGCGGTAACGGCGTGCGAATGCCCGCTACAACATCCTCACCCTGCGCATTGACTAGAAACTCGCCGTAAAAACTATTTTCACCGGTTGACGGATCACGGGTGAAAGCAACACCGGTCGCACAATCATCTCCCATATTGCCAAACACCATGGCTTGTACATTTACCGCGGTACCCCAAGCGGCCGGAATGTTATTCAGCCGCCGATAGGTTGCCGCCCTTGTGTTTGTCCAACTGGTGAATACGGCCCCAATCGCCCCCCATAATTGTTCCCATGGGTCTTGCGGAAACGGCGTGTCCATTTCATCACGAGCAAACGTTGCATCCTTGGGGATGGTAGCACGGAAAGCGAAGACGGCAGCGACTTGAATGAACAAAAACACCAGCGAAGCGAGGAGCAAGAAGCGGAGACGACTGGCGACTTCAATCGGTGTATCGTTCACGCCACCCACTTCAAACAGAACGAGGTGAATGCCAGCAATGACCAAACCAACCCAAGCTATGTCATTAATCTAAATGGTTCATCTCTTTCTTGTTCAAATTGACTACTAGATTGAGCTCTATATATAGTAATATGTGTAATTCTTTTTGGTAATGTATTTTTAGTTACAATTACTTGAATTTTTCTATATTTAATACTATTAGCCTGAGTCTCTCCATAAGTTTGAGTGCTTAATGGAGTTTCTTGATTACCATCATATAAAAAAGCATATTTATAATGATAAAACTTTTCCGCCATAAATTCACCATCAGAGTCGTTACTAGAAAGAGAAATGCTTAAATCTACTCCAACTCCATCTGCTATTGAACCTGAATACCAATGCTCTAAATCATTGTAATGTGCATTTGCAGTAGTATATAATGCATTTCCAGATAATAGTTCAATATATAGTTTAAAACTATTAAATAAATTGAAGCTGTTTTATAAAAAAGA